>JBATAT010000395.1:0-2253 GCA_049662005.1 Tepidiformaceae bacterium | reverse complement strand
TAACCATAGGCGCCGCCGATTCCACCGGGTGCTGCCTTCGCCGGCGGGTTCGAGCCCGAAATGACCTTGATCAGGCTGGTGCCGCACATCAGCCGGTGCATCGTGCTCCCGCCGCCCATCGGCATATCGCCGACATGTTCGAGCCCCAGCGTGTCCCGGTAGAAGGCCAGTGCCTTCTCGCTATCGCTGACGACGATCCCGAGATCGATCGAGTCCTTGGTCAGGTTGATACCCATGCTCTGTCTCCGAAGTTCGTATGTCCGCGAGCATAACGGTAAACATGATCGACCGGCGAACCCGGCGAAATTCGTGCGGCCTGTTAGCATGCGCCAATTCGGTCAGGGGAGACAACGACGAAATGTATTGGGTAGTGAGCATTTTCCTGGCGCTGATTATTTGCGGCGCAGTATTCCTGGTTGGGCGTGCAGCCTACGGGGCGGCGACCCCTGGAAGCCCCGAGCGTTTCCGCGCCGCGGCCATCATGGGCGGCGCGGGCGTACTTTTCGTGGTTTGGGCTGGCCTCCACACCGTTCTCGCCAGCGTAAAGCCGATCGAGGCCGGTCACGTCGGCGTGGTCTATCAATTCGGCGAAATCATCGGTCAGAAAGGCGAGGGTCTCCAGTTCATCGCGCCCTGGCAAACGATCCGCACGGAAAGCGTCCAGGTCCAGCGCTACAAATTCGAGAACATCACGGCGTTTTCGGCGGAGACTCAGGACGTGAATGTCATCGCCACCGTGAACTTCTCGGTCTCGCCGAATGCGGTCCAGAATCTCTACCGCACCGTTGGCGCGAACTGGTTCGACCGCCTCATCGAACCCCGCGTGAACAACTTCTTCAAAGAAGAAACCGTGAAGTATTCCACGGTCGATGTCGGGCCAAACCGCGAACAGATCCGCACGGCCGTCAGGAACCGCCTGTCAGCCGATCTTGCGCCGTTCTCGATTGATATCAACGACCTGCTGATCGACAACATTGACTTCTCACCGGAATTCAAGGCCGCAATCGAACAGAAGCAGATCGCCGCGCAGGATGCCCTCCGTGAACAAGAGCGCATTCAGCAGCGCGAGTACGAGGCCCAGCAGGTGGTTGCCACCGCCAAGGGTGAGGCCGATGCAATCCGGGAGCGAGCCAACGGCCAGGCCGATGCAAACCGCGCCCTCGCCCAGTCGCTGACGCCCGAGGTCATCCAGTTCCAGGCGCTGGAGAAGCTCGCCGACAACGTCCAGATAGCCCTGATCCCATCAGGCCAAGGTGTGATTATCGATCCCACGACATTACTCGGCGGCGCGAAGATCACCCCAACTGCAGCGCCGTAGCGGCGGACATGGCATGCGTGAGGACGTCAAGCGATAATTGTACGATGGACGCTATCACCCGATTCGAAGCGCAGCGGGAAGCACTCGCAGAGTTTTGCCGGCAGAATCGGATCCGAAAGCTCTCGGTTTTTGGGTCCGCATTGCGCGAGGATTTCAACGAGGAGAGCGATGTCGATCTCCTCGTTGAGTTCGAACCCGGGCAGTCTCCCGGATTGGCTTTTTACAGTATGGCTGACGACCTGCGGGTGATCTTTGGCCGTCCAGTCGACTTCCTGACCGAGCGCGGGTTGAATAGGCACATCCGCGCTAAGGTCCTGCGGGAAGCTCAGCCTCTCTATGACGCAGCATGATCCGGTAGTGACCGTCCGGCAAATGATCGATTGCGTAACCGATGCGGTCCGGCTGAGCCATGGCAAGTCGCTCGCTGCGCTCGACGAAGATCAGGTGCTGACCCTCGCGCTGACGAGACTAGTCGAAGTCGCAGGCGAAGCAGCCAATCGGCTTCCCACCGAAATGCGGATGCGCTACTCAGAAATCCCGTGGCGCGAGATGATTGGCATGCGAAACGTCCTGATCCATGGCTACGACATAGCGAGTGTGGACATCCTTCACGCAGTCGTGACGCAAGACCTGCCACGCGTCCTTCCCAGGCTAGAGCAAATGCTTGTGGCTCTATCTGGCGATTCTCCGTAGCCCTATTGCAGCGAAAACGGCGGGTACTTGTCTACCAGCAACAGCAAGTAGGCCTCTACCCGTGTCTGCCAGCGAAACGCGCCCATCCCGAAGTTGTACAAGCTCTGCGGGTATTCACCAGTAATGAGGATCGCGAACCACGCAATCACGCTGGTGATGAACCACGCGATTCCCAGGAAGAAAAGCACGAACAGATGGGGGATGGCGTAGATGATGCGCAGCCCCACCGAGACTTTGTCTCG
>JBATAT010000394.1:0-3984 GCA_049662005.1 Tepidiformaceae bacterium | reverse complement strand
CCACGGTGGTGAACTCGCAGCGATTCTCCTCACGCACATGCACCGCGATCACGCGGGCGCGGCCGCCGATGTTCGGGCCGCAACCGGCGCGCCGATCGTTATCGGGTGTAGTGATTGCTTCGAACGCAGTGGTCAGCGATTCCTCCATTCGACCGTTGGCCGTACGCATGTGGCGCGCTTCCTCGGAAGCCGCTTTCGGCGATCGCATTCGGGCGACGTGCTCGTCGAGGCATGTCTCGAAGGAGAGACGGAAGTGCTGCCCGGTATACGCGCAGTTCCGGTGCCGGGGCACACCCCCGGTTCGTTCTGTTTTGTCGTTGAACGGCTAAGTGCGGCGTTCGTCGGAGACCTCGTGATCAGTCATGGCGGTGAACTCACCCGCTCCATGCGCCAGGCCAACCACGACGATGAACTCTACCTCGAATCGATCCGGCAGTTCGCCGCCCTTGCTCCAGATTGCGGACTCCCGGGCCATGGAGTCCCGGTGATGACTGGTTTCGGCGACGCATTGCGCGAGCTTGCGGGGCTGCCCCGCCGGCCGCTGAGCCTCCGGGCGATTCTTGAGCGAGCCGTACGGCTCAAGCGCTTCGGACGCGACGTTTCTCGCAAGCGAACCGGCGTGTAACTCCGGCCCGCATCGTGCGCTCTCGCGCTCGGATGCAACGGCACATCGGGCTTCGACTCGCCGATGGTCAGGCCGCGGGATTGGCGCTCTGCTGATGGAGAACCATTTGCCAACGACCATCCACCTGGCGATACGTCGAAACGGTGTTGGCCGAATACGGCTCGCCTTCCCGCTCAGCATGGCCGGTGTATACGAGGGCCGCCACATCCTCAGATAGCGCGAGCAGCCGAACGTCCTCGAGCCGGATGTTGGACCAGTTGGCAATGGCAGCCTCGGTCGATGCGATGGCTGCTGCCCTGTCGAGGATCATCCCGGCGAACACCGCCAGGCCCTCGGCCGCCATATGCCGCCTGTAGTACTCCGGGTCGCGGCTCCTCTTCCAGAACCCTTCCTCGATCTCGGTCAGTGTTTCTTTGAGGCTCATAGTGTTTACTCCTTGGTGCCTGCAGCTCGATGCCAACCCAGTGCACGAACTGCCTAGAACGCCGAGTTTTGCAAGGGTATGGCACAGATCGCGCCGACCGCTGGACTGGCGGGTCCAGCCAATACGTTCGCAGGCTACTGGCCATCGATCTCAAACGAATCACCCGCGTACCGTGAGATCTTGCAAAGCCGTAACTTCTCCGATTCGGTGTCGAGCCACGGCTGGGCGAAGGGGGGGCAGCGGCATCACCAGAAATTAATCGAGAACATGGGACGATGAGCGTTGCGGACTGGAGCGCCAGGAGCGTGTGACATCCCCGTCTTGGACCTGCTCCCATGGTTCGTTACCGTCCGCTCGCTGCCGCGTTGTCGTGGCGGTATTGATAACGGAGGTCAACTTTGCAATCGAAACTCGGACACCTTGAACTAAGGGTTGATAGTGCCAACCTCGGTTTCTACCGGGAGCTGGCCGGCTTCCTTGGCTGGACTACGCTTCACGATGGCGACGGCATGCTCGGAATCGCCGGCAGCGACGGCGCGAGCCTCTGGTTTGGCGGCAGTGCCAACGGCGCCCAGAACGATTACGACGGCCGCGGGGTGAACCATCTCGCGATCTCCGCCGAATCCCAATCCGATGTCGACGCCACCGTGGCCTACCTGAAGGGGAAGGGTATCCCGGCGCTTTTCGAAACTCCGCGCCATCGCCCCGACTTCACGGATTCGCCAGCCCGCACCTACTACCAGGTCATGTTCGAATCCCCGGACAAGATCCTGTTCGAGGTCGTCTACACGGGGCCGAAGCAGTAGCGGTTCGCACGCCAATTCCCCGTCGCGTAGAGTTCTGGCGAATGAAACCGTACGTTCTGGTTATCGGCCATGCCGGCGCGGCAGGCGAAGCTCCTGCCAATACGCTCGCGGGCGTTCGCGCCTGCCTCGATGCCAGTGCCGAAGCCATGGAGATCGATGTGCAACTCTGTGCCGATGGCGTCCCCGTGCTCATGCACGATGACACCGTCGACCGCACAACGAATCTCCGTGGCCCGGTCAGCGAGAAATCACTGGCCGAGCTCCAGGCCGCGGATGCCGGCGATGGTGAGCCGGTCCCGACGCTGGATCAGGTGCTCGCATTGGTCGCCGGGAAGCTGACCGTGATGTGTGAGCTGAAGGCCACCCCGGGATCTCCCGAACAAGACCAGGCCTGCGTCGATGCAGTCGTCGCTGCCATCCGGACGCACAACGCCGAGCCATGGACCGCGATCCACTCCTTCAACCCGGATATGGTCGAGCGTGCCCGCAACACCGAGCCGCGAATCTCTGGCACGATCATCACTGGCCCCGTCGCTGGCGAGCAGGTCGACCGGCTTCTCGGCGCGCTCATGAAACGCAACGCCCAGGCCATCTCGGTTCACCACTCGGCCGTCGATCGTGCCCTCGTGGAGAAAGCCAGGCGCCGACAGGTCTCGGTCTGGACCTGGACCGTGGATACGCCCGAAGACTGGGAACGAGTGGTCGAGGCGGGCGTAGACGGCATCATCACGAACGTGCCGCACAAACTCAGGAAGTGGCTCGAAAACGGTTAACCGTTCCCAGTTCCCGTTCTACCAGCTGCCGCCGCCCCCACCGCCCCCGCCGCCGCCGGAGGAACCGCCGGAAAAGCCGGAGCCGCCGCTCGATTGGGTGCTGCTGATGGTGCTGCTTACCGAACTCGAGAATCCCTGGAGGCTATTCGAAAAAGTCATCGCGCTGAACGCGCCCGCGCCGGTGTACCAGCTTGCGGTAGACGCCGCGGCCGTGGCCTCGAGGCCCTCGAACGCCTTCGCCCACTTGCCGACACATCCAAACACGATCGCGAATGGCAGATAGCGGGCGAAGATGTTCTCTTTCTCGTTGAAGTCCTGGCGGTGCGTCTCCGCCGTGTCGATGTAAAGCCGGAACCCGAGAACCCGTCGCAGCATCTCGCTGCCTTTCGCCGTCCGGCTCGCCATCGCCCGAGACATAATGAGCATAACCACCCCGGCAGGGATGAGGCCGAGGAACACCAGCCCGCGGGACCACAAGAGTGCCGAGAAGCACGATAGCCCGACCCCTAAAATCATCATGCTGATGGCCACGATCACCCACATGCCGCGCGCCGTCTCCGGCTTAATCGCGAACCACTCCTGCGCCATCGCTTCCTTGTAAAGCAGATCTTTTGCCTTCACCAGGTCGTCCGCGAACTTGTACTTCAGGTCCGACAGTTCGACTTCCGTCGTGGAATTGAACAGACCCGTGAGAACAACCTTTTCGAACGCGCTAAGGTCGCCGCCGTCCTTGAGTTTCGTCAGCTTCCAATCGTTGCTGCCGAACCACCCTTTCTTGGGAAGTTCTGTGATATGGAGGTAACCGCGAACAGCAAGATCCACGATCGTCGCCGTAACATCGAGCGTGTCGGCCCGCTCATCGAGCAGCACGCCCATTTGCGCCGGGGTCAGGTCTTCTGGCGGCAGGTATTCCACCACAATCGGCGGGCCACCGAACACGGGCTTCGACCCTTCAGCCGTTTCGCTGCTCAGGTAGTGGATCGTCAGGTACGCCTTGTCCCGTCCGAAACGCCACCACGAAGCGATCACGAGAAGCACGCCAACAATTCCGCTTCCGATAAGGCCAGCGAATTCGGGCGCATCGAACGTGAAGAAGTCCCGGAACGTCGTCCGGTCGGCAAGGACGGGCGGCGGGAAGTCGAAAAGCCCGCTCTGCCAGCCGGCGACAATCGTTACCTGTTCGTTCTCCGAAAGCGGTCGCCCGGATGCGTAGGTAATTGCCGAACCGGTCGCCGTTGCCTCGCATTCCTCGTTCGAGCCGGAATACCCCTCGTAACACAGCGCGCGGGAGTCTGCGCCCTTGGGCAGGTTTAGAGTGAGGCTGAATGACTTAATCGTGACCGGCCAGGTCCCCGA
>JBATAT010000393.1:0-12007 GCA_049662005.1 Tepidiformaceae bacterium | reverse complement strand
CTGTCGCGTTCGAAGGGCGCCGGAACAGCGCAACGAAGAGCAAGACCACCACAACAACCGCAACCAGCGTCGCAATCGCCAGCATCACCCACCACAGGCGATTGATGTCGGTTGCCTGGTTCGAGGCAGGCGCGTCCGCACCAGCGCAACCCGAAGCAATAACGAGGATTGCGGGCAGCAGTAAACCAAGAACCAGCCAGGCCGAACGGCGACGACTACGCATCGCTATCACGGCGTTCTTCGCGTCGGCGCAAGAGATGGCGTTCGGCTGCCGCCGCCCCGCCGTATTCGTTCACGATCTCGTCGTAGTCTGCCCCGAATTCAGCGCAAAGGCGCCGTGTTCGTTCGCGTTGGCGGGCCTGTAGCCACCGGACAGCTATTGGAACGGACGCCACCGCACCGAGTATTCCCAGCGCGAGCAACTGATCCCACGGCCTTGCGTCGAGGAACTCATCAGCAAGGAACGCGGCCAGCAGATTCACAGCAGGCCGTCTCCCACATTCTCAGCGCAGCATCTGCTGGCCTCACCCCGGCAACTCACGGTGGTGATCGGTACCCATTGGGCTGCGTTTCGCGGGCCTCTCCATCCATCCACGTCGAACCGGATGGGAAGAGTCAGCCTGCCGAAACTGCCGTACAACTTGAACTCCCCCTCTAACCAGGTATTCCAGGCTCACCCGGACTGGAACCGGCTGATAGTACGAAGGCAAGGGTTGCGTACGACTAAGTCTTCCCTGTGCTCGCATCACAGTTCTGTAACATTCGGCGGCACCCGCCGCCCGGAAGGCCCCACACCTGCGCCACACAGAGACGCGTTCGATCGACGTGCCCGTGGCGGTCGCGGCAGGGGTCGTCCAGGCGTCCAGCAATTTCGCCAACGATTCGCCGTGCCCTGTGTTGGGAGGCCGCAAGTCACGTCACGCCAAAATTCGTCTGGGCCGATATCGCAGGGCGACCACCCCCGAGCGGAATTCACGGCGACCCACCAACTCGAGCTCGATCCGTTCGCGCAGGCCAGCGAGTAACGTCGGGCCGTGGCCGGCAACGATCGGCTGCACAAGGAACTCGTACTCGTCGATCAGTCCCAGATCTGCCAACGCCAGAGGGAGCGTCACACCGCCCACCCACAGGCCCTCGCCCGGCTCCCGCTTGAGCCGCTGAACCGCTTGCCCCAGGTCGCCTCGCACCAGCTCGGCATTCCAATCGACCCCGCTCAGCGTGCTCGAAACGACATACTTCTTCGCTCGGTCGATGGTCTCGGCGAACGGAATTTGCCACGCGACCATCCAGTCAGGCCATGTGCCCGTGGCCGGCTGCCGCCACGCCGATTCCATCATCTCGTAGGTCACGCGACCGAAGAGCAAGGCATCGGCCCCTTCCATCTCGGCGGTCCAGTAACGCATCGACTCCTCGTCCGGCGGGAGCCCTGCCTCGTGGTGACAGCACCCGTCGAGCGTGACGTTGATCGAGTATCGAAGTGGTCTCATTGCTCTCTCATGATTCGCACCGCGCGTTCGCCCGGCATTGCCGACTCGGCCGTCGGCGTACTCGTCAGTCTAACCGACACGCCGGCGTGGCCGTTGCACTTCGTCCGCTCACTGCCTCCCCGAAGTTGCCTGGCACGACATGCCGCCGCGTTGGTCGGCAATTTGTCGGCAGAACCGCGGTCGGAGACTTGTCCCGGCACTTTCTGTGGTCAACTCCGGACTCGGAGATCTGGTAGGCCCGGAGAGATTCGAACTCTCGACCAATGGATTAAAAGTCCACTGCTCTACCGCTGAGCTACAGGCCCACCGAACAGAATACCTAAGCCTCGCCCACGGCGCATTCGCCGCCCCCGCCAGGGCTGTAGATACCACTCCCCCAACGCATGCCGACTCGCCACGTTTTGTGAACTCGTCGGTTAACTGTTCAGTGACTTTGTCACCTGATCGCTTCCCCATACATCCTCACCGCTCCAAGGTGAACCGGTGCAGGACGATGCTTCCGAAACTGTGCCGGCGCATGTTCTCGATGCCTTCGGTTTGGATGGCACGATGCCAGTCGCGTTCGAGCGCGGCCTTATAAACCGTCACTGGCGAATCGATCACGAAGGCCAATCCATCGTCATTCGCCGGTATCATCCATCACGGACCCGCGCTGCAATTGGCTGGGAACAACGCCTCGTCGAACACGCCGCCACTCGCGCCTGGCCTGTAGCGCGGCCACTGCCAGCGGTCGATGGGAACCTGCTCGTGGAACATGCAGGACGATTCTGGTCTCTTGCGCCATTCCTCCCGGGCGAACCTGGCGCGGCCGAAACCCCGGCCCAGTACCACATCTCCGGACGATTGCTGGGCCGCCTCCATCGCGCCCTCGCCAGCTTCCCCGTCGAGGGCCAACGACCAGACTTCGGTAAGCTCTGGGAACTCGATGCGTGGGTGGAGCCGGCCGGCTTCGGGTCGTTCAACGACCTCCTCCGAACCTTCGAGCGCGAATACCCGGATCTCGCCGCTCTCGTTCGACGCCAGCGTTATCGAAACTTGCGCGAACTAGCGCGGCTGAAGTACCCCGACCTGCCCGATATGCCCATCCATGGCGACTTCCATCGAGGCAATTTGCTCTGGCAGGATGGTCAACTCTCTGGTTTGCTCGATTTCGATCAGTCTCGTCGCGATGCCCATGTCGCCGACATTGCACCGCTCCTCATGCCCCACATGCCTCTTGACCTTCGGTTCGCGCACGCTCTCCTCGATGGATATCAATCGGTCCGCGAGCTGTCCGACACCGAATGGGATCTTCTGCCCGCCCTTATCCGCGGCGCATTGCTCTGGTGGGTCGCGTTCGTCCTCGTCGAATGGCGAAAGACAAAGACCGAACCAGGTGCGATCTTTCGAACGATGACTGTCCGCTTCCCTGCCTTCGAAGCCTCAATTCCTGCCCTGCAATCGCTTCGAACAGCAAAGGTTCGCTGAGCCGGTAAGTAGCGATGGCGGCTGCAATCGATCCCGAACCGGAAGCCGGCGCACGCAATGTGCATCCAGAGATTCTGGCAGCTGAGACCAACTTGGAACTTGCCGAGACCCTTTAGCTCCCGGTCTCCATCGGCAGGCTCGGATCGGCCGCCCACTCCGAGAGCGAGGCGTCGTACAGCGCGATATTCGAATACCCCGCCATTGTCGCCGCGAACGCGGCGCTGCTCGCTGCTATCCCCCCACCGCAATAGGTGATCATTCTCTCGGAAGGCTTCGCACCTGCGGCCTCAAACCGCTGCCGGATTTCATCCGTCGGGCGGTACAGTTGTGTTTCGGGGTCGACAACACCGCCGGCGCCCATCGCCGGGACGTTCACGCTCCCCGTGATGTGCCCGGCCCTCCCGTAGGGCGCCACTTCGCCCCGGTGCTGCGCGCCGTTGAGCGCGTTCACCACGCACGTCTGTCCCGATTCGATCGCCGCCAGCACATCTGCCTTCGTCGCGATAAGTTCGGGCCGTGGCTTCGCGGTGAAATGGGCCACAGCCGGCGTCGGCGCTTCCGCACTGGTTGGCCGGCCCTCTGCAAGCCACTGTGTCCAGCCCCCATCGAGGATGCGCGCCCGGTCGAAGCCAAACGTTCGCAGCATCCACCAGATCCGGGCGGCCCACATGTTCCCCGCGCGGTCATACAAAACGACGTCCGAGTCATCACCGACGCCATAGCGGCCCATCGCCTCGGCGAACTGCTCAGCAGGCGGCAACATGAAGCGCAACTCGCTTGTCCGGTCGCTCAGATCGTTCGCCAGGTCTGCGAAGACGCTGCCCGGGATATGTGACTGCTCCCACTCCTCTCTGCCGGTCACAACCGCGTAACCCGGGCCGCCATCCGTCCTCGGACGAAGAAAGACCGTGCAGTCGAGCACGCGCAGGCTGCCGTCGCTAATGTGCGCCGCCAGCCACTCGGTCGAGACGAGGTACTTTGCTCTATCTTCCATTCGAATCTCCCTATTGGTTGAGCCGGGCCGCAAGCGGCAACCGGCGGTCGCGGCCGAACGCCCGGGGCGTGATCTTCACGCCGGGCGGCGCCTGCCGCCGCTTATACTCATTCCGGTCGATTAGCTGGACAGTTCGCCGGACCACCGCCTCGTCGAAGCCCATCGCGACGATCTCGGGCACGGTTCGGTCGTCCTCGACATACGCCTCGATTATCGGGTCGAGGATCTCATACGGCGGAAGCGAATCCGCGTCGAACTGGTTCGGTTTTAGTTCAGCGCTTGGCGGCTTGGTGATGATGTTCTCCGGAATGCAGGGCTCGTCGCTCTGCTCGTTTCGCCATCTGCACAGTTCGAACACGAGGGTCTTTGGCACATCCTTGATCACGGCGTATCCGCCGGCCATGTCGCCGTAGAGCGTCGCATATCCGCAAGCCATCTCGCTCTTGTTCCCCGTTGTCAACACGATCGAACTCGCCAGCTTGTTCGAAAGCGTCATCAGCACGTTCCCCCGCTGGCGCGATTGCAGGTTCTCTTCGGCCGTCCCCTCTTCAGTCCCTTCGAACGCGTCCGCCATCATCTCGAGCATCGCCTGGTGGGCCGGTTCGATCGGCACCGTCAGGTACCGGATGCCGAGGTTCGCCGCCAGCTCGTTCGCATCCGTTTGTGAATGCTCGCTCGAATAGCGGCTCGGCATCGAAACACCGATAACGTTCTCTGCGCCAAGCGCATCTACTGCTATCACCGCGACGATGGCGGAATCGATCCCGCCCGAGAGCCCGATGAGCACCTGCTTGAAGCCAGTCTTCGCAAGGTAGTCCCGCGTCCCCAGGACGAGCGCCTGCCAGACCTCCGCGTAGTCGCTGAGCAGCGCGCTCTTCGAACCCGCTACCGGTTGGCGCTCGGGTAACGCGAATGTGCCCGCTTCGTCGGGAACCTCAACCCGGTCGATCTCCAGGAACTCTTCCCGGTCGCGCAGTTCCACTCGCCGCCGTGGGTTGTGCAGCCGCCGTTGCGCGACGTAGTCGAGGTCCACTTCCGACACCAACAGCGCCTCTTCGAATTGAGGGGCCCTCGCTTGCAGGATGCCCTCCGCGTCGAACACCATCGATGTCCCGTCGAACACCAGTTCGTCCTGTCCGCCAACCGCGTTCAAATAGGCGATCGCGATGATGTTGTCGCTCGCCCGAGTCGCAATCATCCGCTCCCGTTCGAGTGCCTTGCCGCGGTGATACGGCGACGCATTGATGTTGATGCAAAGCTCAGCACCACCGAGGGCCATGTCGTCGAGCGGCGCCCCCGGATACCAGATGTCTTCGCAAATGCTCACGCCGAACACGAGGTCGCCGATCCGGTAGACGGGCACACGCCGGCCCGCGGCGAAGTAGCGCTCCTCATCGAAGACGCCATAGTTGGGAAGCCGTTGCTTGTGGTATGTATCCACCCACTGGCCATCGACGAAGATGGCGGCCGCGTTGTAAGCATCGCCATCGTGCCAGTCTACGAACCCAACGATCGCCACGAGGTCGGTCGTCCGTGCCGCCAGGCCCTCCGTGGCATCGCGCGACGCCTCGCAGAACGAGCGCCGGAGAACAAGATCCTCGGGCGGGTACCCGGTCACCACCAGCTCGGGAAAGGCCACGAGCCGACAGCCGGCTGATCGGGCGCCCTCCAGCCCGTCGACCACCTTGCGAACGTTCCCCGTGATGTCGCCGACCGTCGTGTTCATCTGGGCAAGCCCAATGCGAACAGTTCTCATTGCTCCTCCGAGTGCCACAAGTATACGTTCTCGCCACCAGGAACTCGGCACCCGCCACTCGGCACTCGGCACTCATAAGGGTTTCCCGTAAGAGTGATTCCCGATTCCTTCCTCCTCCGCTCCATGCGACCATCCACGTGGTGGCGCTTTGAGGTAGGGAGATGTCTCGAAGCATGAATCAGGAAAGTCATACCCCGTGTCCGCTCTGCGGAAGGGTGACGCGTGCCCACTCGCGGCTCGTCGTCGCCGATATGGAAACGAACGGCCTCCGTTCCAATACCTACGCGACCGTCATTTGCCGCGACTGCGCGTTTGCGATGGTCTTGCGAAGCGAAGCCGCGACCCTTCGAGTTGCCGTGTGAAGTAGCCCCCACTACCGAAAAAAGAACGAAAGCCCCGGAGTCGAGACCGGGGCTTTCTGATTGGCTGGACCGGCGAAGGACAACAAACAGCCCGGCACTTGCGTGCCGGGCCGATTCATTCCTGGCGAGGAGCGTATTCGTTTTGGTTGATTACCCGGCGAGAGCGTCGGTCTCCCCGAGTGCTGCTGTCGCCTCTTCCACGCTCTCGAGGCGGACGATGCCCTTGCGGATCGCGTACCGGATGAGGTCGGTCCGGTTGCGAGCGTGCAGCTTGGCCATGATGTGCGCCTTGTGCGCTTCCACCGTCTTCACGCTGATGTAGAGCTCGTTCGCGATGCCCTGGTTCGTGTAACCCTCGGCGATCAGCTGGAGCACTTCGCGCTCGCGGCTCGTGAGTGTATCTGCCCCGCTGCGCTGATCACTGCGCTTCGCCTGGTATAGCACTTCGGCGAGGTCGAATCCTTCGCTCAACGCGCTCGAAAAGTAACTGTTGCCGCGGTGGACGGTCTGGATAGCCAGCACCAACTCGGAAACGTCTGACTTCTTGATGATGTACCCGGAAGCACCCGAGCGAATCGAATCGAGAAGCTGATCCTCATCAACGAAACCGCTCAACATCACCACCCGCGTGCCGGGGCACGAACGGCGGATCTGCCGCGTGGCTTCGAGGCCGTTGAGGCCCGGCATGACAACGTCCATCAATACCACGTCGGGCTGCAGCTTCTCGACAGCCTGTACGGCCTCCCGGCCGTTCTCGACATCGGCTACAACTTCGAGTTCGGGTTGATTCTCGAGCAGCATGCGGAGCGCCTGCCGGATCACTGCGTGATCATCGACCAGGAGGATCCGAATCGTGCCCTGGCCTCGCGCCCCCGCTGCGTTCGAACTCGTCATGCCACTCCGGGGACCAACCGTGCGGCCAATGGTGCGTGTCGTGTTCATCTGAGCTCCTCTAGAAATCCCGTAGTACAGCAACAAAGATGACTTTGTGCTGCCTCCCCCGTCACTTAAGACTTCGAATCCGAAACCCTTAGGACTTCCTGAAGTCTAAGGAGCACATCCGCCAGACGTATTGGGAGAAACCCGCATAAGGGTTGGGTGCATCCCGTGGAGGTATCACGACGATCCCGCGTCCCCGTCGGCGGCATCGCCCAAGGATTCTGCCGAACACTATCCGGCCGCCGTACCAACTGCTCACCGGCGCCATAATGCGCCCTGCGCAAAAACGCCGCACGGAGTTCACTCCGTGCGGCGTTAAAGTGGGTGGCCAGTGTGGGCCACCTTTAAATGCTGAAGAACGCCCGTTCCGTGTGTCCTGGTTCCACCAACAGGTGGATCTCCGATCGGAGGGCCATGAAGGACTGGTTGTTGGCGGTCGCTTCCGCCGTCTTTTCATCGGTGTAAATGCCGATCCGGGCCAGCTCCCCTGAGTCGTCGTGCGGGCGAAGGACGAAGGTGTCGAGGCACCCTTCCTGCTGAGCGGAAAGTGCCGCCAGCTTCCGGGTCAACTCTTCCAGGCGGGCCTCTTCGCCGCGCCGCGGCTTCATGATGCTTATTCGAACGTATGGCATGTCATCTCCTGAGACCGGAATCATAGGGCAGCTTCGCTGCCGCAGAAAAGCGAAGCCCCCGGCATGCCGGGGGCTTCGCCAGTGCTCGATGTGGTTAAATCAGAGCCGGAGCTTGCCGTGCGATGGCTGGCGGCGGCGCTGGCGCTGTGGAAGCGCAGCTTCTTCGGCAGCCAGGTCAACTGGCGGGCTCGTCAGTACCTCATGGACATAACCGCACATGATGCAGCTGCCATAGGTCCCGTGCCAATCGCGCTCAACAATCATCGATCCGCGGCATTTCGGGCATGACTTGGGTGGTGCTTCTTGCAAAGCCGGCATAAGTGTTCCTCCTCATTTCGAGTCGTGCGTAAGTTTCGAGGACAGAAAAAAAGACCTCGATGCGAGCGAACCTGCTCGCAAGGCCTTCCAGGCTGCCTCCGGGGTTAGCTGACGGGCTCGGGCGGAAGGCGCCCTATCAGTCGCACAGCGAGCGACTGAATTCGCCCCAGAAACTGGGTCCCCCGTCGCGCCTTAACAGCGCGCTAGGCAGGTGCTTGAGTGTTAACCGAGCGCCATTGTAAACGGCGGGAAAACCGCTTACTCGCGGAACCTACCAATCTTGCACTCAGGGTGTCAACCCCTCGATTGAGAATTCTATCACAAATTTACCGGGTGGTTGACAGAATCGCTGTCGTTATTCGGGATATCCCCTATCCGCCTTGCTCCAGTTCGCCACAACCAGATGCATCCCAGCGTGGTTGCCGCTCCTGCCACACCCGAGGTGTTCGCCACGATTCCCACAACGTCACCCTTCGCTGCGAAGTACAGCAGCCAGCAACTCAGGCCAACGAGCATCAGTCCCCACGCGACCAGCGAATACCCTTCCACTTCGCGCGTCCGCACAAGCCGGAGGATGTTGGGGATCCAGAACACCTGGGTGAGGACAACCGCAACCCATCCGACAACTTCGATTGGCAAGTTCGTATTCTCCTTGAACCAGATCGTAGGGCCAGCCATCGCAACGTCGTACTCGGGCGAAACCCGGAATTCGCCCTACCCGTCCATCTGAAGCTCGCCTTCGAGCAGTCCCATTACGTGGACATCGTGGTAAGCCCCGAACTTGTAGACCGCCTGCCGCTTCGTGACCTCCATGCGAAACCCGATCTTCTCGTAGACATGGCGCGCACGATCGTTCCCGGCATAGACGTCCAACTGGATCCGATGCAGGTTCATCATCTCGAAGCCGAAGAGGCAAAGCGTCCGCATGGTGTCGGTCCCGTATCCGCCGTCCCAGAACTCCTTGTCGCCAATGGCGATCCCGAGCACGGCGCTGCGATTTTCCGGCCTAAAAGTATCCAGATTGCAGCCGCCGATCATTCGGCTCGCATCAAGCGTCTCGATTGCGAAGTTCGCATGGTCGTAGCCCACATTCGTCATCCGTTCGAGGAATTCACGCTCCCCTTTGTGAGAAACCGGATAGCGAATCGAAAGGTGCTCCGTGACCTCCGGGTCGTTGAACCATTCGTGGAGCAACGGCTCATCTTCGGGTTCCCGCCCGCGCAGCCGGATCAGGCGGCCCTCGAACGGCGACTCGCTCATTTCAGCTCCCCCCTCAGCAGGCTCATACAAACGAGGTCGTGCCATTGCCCAATCCGGAACATCCCATCGCGAATCACCCCTTCCTTCCGGAAGCCGACTTTCTCGTAAACGCGGATCGCCCGCGGATTCCAGTCGTACACATCGAGCTCGATGCGGTGCAGGTTCATCATGTCGAACCCGTACCGGCAGGCCACACGCATCGCATCGGTCCCGTAGCCACCGTCGAGAAACGCTCGCTCGCCTATCGCGATGCCAAGGCCAGCACAGCGATTTTCCGGTGTTGCGTCATGCAGCCCAAGCCACCCGATCGATTTCGAATCTGCAAGTGTCTCGATGATGAACTGCGCGTTTCCGTGGGCCGGATCGCCCTTCGTGACCCACTCGCGCTCGAATTGCATCGTTCGCGGATAGCTCGAACCGAGGTACTTCACCGTCTCCCAGTCGTTAATCCAGCGGTACATATTCGCCGCATCCGATTCCTCGGTCGCGCGTAAACGCACCAGTTCTCCCCCAAGCGGTCGAGGCACGCATTCCTCCTGTCAACTCCGGAATCGAAAAGGCCCACCGGTTTCGGCGGGCCTCTTCGATCAAGCGGGTGATGCTGCTATCTCGCCGAAAGGACCCGGGCCGCGTGCGCATGGCCGTTCACACCACCCGAAGCGGCGACGGTAAGCGTTGCAAGCGAAAGATCCATCACGGCGAACATCTTGCGTCGGAGCATAAGCACTGGTGCGTATCTCTCGCAATCCAAATGTGAACCAGGTCACACTGCCGACACACTCCCAGGCCCGCGATGAGTAATCAGGTGATCACGGACCCGAGGCTAGAGTTCTGCCAGTGCCTCAAGCGCCTTCAGCGGATGCGACTCAAAATCGCGCGGCTCGGCATGAATCGCACGAACGATCCCGTCCTTGTCGATGACCACCGTGGTCCGGTTGAGGATCCCCGCGGCCTCGTTGTAGACACCGTAGGCCTTGCCGGCCTCCGCCTTCGGGAAGTCGCTGAGGAGCGGAAACTCAAGCCCGAGCTTCTCCTCGAATTCACCTGCAGCTGCGAACGAATCAATTGAAATGCCCAGGACCTGGGCATTGGCCTCTACGAACCGATCGGTGTGGGTTCGATAGGCCGTCATCTCACTCGTTCAGCCACCAGTAAATGCAAGTGGATAGAACGCGAGCACGAGATGCTTCCCGGCGTATGTTTCGAGCGTCACTTCCTCGCGCTTCTTGTTGCGAAGAGCGAACTTCGGAGCAGGTTTACCAACTTCAATCGTCATGGAGCAACAGTATCAGCAAGTCGGGGAATGGGAACGGCCCAGGATGTGCGATTGCGAGCGGTTCGGCTAGAGCTGGAGCCCCAGCAGCTCCCGCGTGACCACCCCATCCTTCACCGTCACGTTCACCCAGGTCACCCGGAACTTCGCGCGCTTCCCTTTGGTCTCCAGCCACACCTCGTCGCCCTTCTCCCAGCGGTAGTCCGAATCGATCGAGGCCCAGTGCTCACCCTTCGAACCGGAAAATGCGTCAGCTTCGTAGAAATCAGTCTTCATAGCGCTCGAAAGTGTACACAGACCTGCCTTCAAGGGCCGTAGACTGCTCCCATGCTTGAACGAATCGACCACATGATCTGCGCGGTCCCGGACCTCGAAGCGGCCTCCGCTGCCTACGAGCGCCTGGGCCTCACCCTCACCCCCCGCACCCTGAACGCCGCCACCGGCAATGCCAACCGGGCCTGCTTCGTCGGTACGAACCCCGCAAACTTCTCATACCTTGAGTTGCTCACCGTCGTCGACGAAGCGCAGGGGAACTCGCCCGGGCGCCAGGCCTACCTCGAAACCGCCGCCAACGGTGGGGGCATGGTGGGCCTCGTCTTTGGCGTTGCCAGCGCCGAACAGGCCTCGGCGGACCTCGTCTCCAGGGGGTATCCGGCGCCAGTCGAATCGTTCAATCGCCCGGATGGCTCGCACCTCATCGATATCGCCGCCGTCGATACGAAGGGTGCCATCCCATTCCGCTGCTCCGTCGCCAATTACCCGGAAACCTGGGAGGCGCGCTACGAACGTTCGCGGGCGACCGGGCGTTTCGGACACACCTTCCCGCTGAAGCGTCTCGATCACCTCGCGGCCATGGCACCCGACCTCGAAGCGACAACCCGCTTCTGGGGCGAGGCTCTTGGCGTACCGGTTTTCGGCGAAATCACCACGCCGGTACTGATCATTCGCCAGCTCAAGATCGGTGATGCGATCCTCGAACTCCTTGGGCCCGCCTCGCCCGATAGCCCGATGGCGAGCCGCCCGGCATCCCTCGCCAGCATGGCCGCATGGGAGGTCTCCGGGTCGCTTGCCGATGCCGTCGAACTTGCCCGCAGCCGCGGGTTCACCGCAAGCGATCCCGAAGCAGGTGTCATCCCCGGCACCCGCCGTGCCAGCATCCCCGCCGCCGAACTCGGCGGCATCGGCATGCAGCTCCTCGAATACGTCTGAGCTGGTTTCGTGTTCTCCAGGGGCTCCGGAAGAGGTTCGGTCGCGACTACGCCGTTCGAGTCGCCCCGCACTCCTTAAAGGCCGCGATCTCAGCCCACGAATACCCGACCGAGAGCAGGATCTCCTCCGTATGGAAGCCGAGGATCGGCCCTGCGGAATCTACCCGCGGTGGTGTCGCGCTCATGTGTAGCGGCGCCCCCGGCACCCGCATGTGCCCGAGATGCGCTGTGTCGATTTCCACCAGGTAGTCGTTCGCCCAGAACTGCGGGTGCTGCGACATCCCCGCATAGTCCAGCACTGGCGCATGCGG
>JBATAT010000392.1:0-14004 GCA_049662005.1 Tepidiformaceae bacterium | reverse complement strand
TTCGCGGCACGGGTAGCTGGGACAAGGCGGTTGCCGGGATCAGGCAACTCCGCGCCTCTGGCTTCGACGTTTCGGTGAGTACAACCGAAACCACCCACAACCGCGATGTGCTCGAACAGACCCGGGAATTCGTCGCGACGCTGGGAGTTCCCGAGGATCAGCACTTCGTCCGTCCGCTCGCGCGCAGGGGCTTTTCGGAAGACGGCATGGACGTTTCGGCTGCCACGCTCGAACCCGAAATCACCGTCAGCCGTGACGGTGTGTTCTGGCATCCCCTCGCCTGCGAAGACGACCTCCTCGTAACCAGGAAGATCTTCCCCTTCGCGAACGCGATGGAAGAGACGCACCGCCTCTTCCACCAGGTGATCGAGGCCGGAGGGCTCCCTCAGCGGTTCAGGTGAGGATAGCGGCTACGGCTCCCGTCGGGAGTCACTAACCACGACCAAACACGGAGGTACCCCCAAATGGCAGTTCGCGCCTACGTCCTCGTGGAGGCAGACCAGACACGCGTTGAGGAATTGCGGGAAACGCTCCCGGATATTCAGCTTGAAGGTTCTCGCATTCTCCGGGCAGAAATCGTGACCGGCCCCTACGATCTCGTCCTCGAAGTCGAGAGCACGGACCTCTCCCAACTTGGCCACTGAATCAGCGAGGGCATAGCGGGCGCCGGTGGCGTCCGAAGACTTACAACGATGGTGATGGTGGACTTCTAATGGAAACGCAAGCACAAAACGTTGGATCCGATGGCCTCGAACCCTGGCAAAGGCGTTCTGTCCCGCTCGCCATCCTCTTGCTGCGGGTGACCTTCGGCCTGCTCTTCCTCTCGAACGGCCTGGCCAAACTCCCGGGCCAGGAAGACCTGAACTGGGCGCCGTTCCCGGGTTTCCTAATCAGCTACGACGGTGCTCGAAACAGCATCGATTCGGATACCAATGGCCACCCGATCACGATCTACCGCGATTTCGTGGACGACGTCATCGTTGCCCACTACACCCCCTTCGGCGTCGCTCTCACGGCGACCGAAATCGGCGTCGGTGTCCTGCTCATCGTGGGCGCGTTCTCGAGCCTTGCCGCGCTCATCGGCTTCCTTAGCCTGTTCCATATCTGGTTCGCGAACTGGGGCCGCTATGGGGATAGAGCGCTCTGGGCGTGGGAAGGGCCGATCGAATGGTTACCCCTGCTCGCGCTCACCTTCATGGCCGCCGGGCGGTACTACGGGCTCGACCGGCAGGTCGCTGCCCGCCTGCCCGCGCGATGGAGACGCTGGCCGCTCGTCCGGTAGCGGTTGGTCCACAGGTCGCTCGAAGCGGACGGGTAAGCCAGTATGCCGCCTGAATGCTGATCGCGACGTTCTGCGCACTCGGGGCGGCCGTCCTGCACGCCGCCTGGAACCTCGCGCTCAAACAAGGCGGCGACCGTTTCTCCGCGGCCACTCTCCAGTTTCTCTTCGGAGGCCTGATCTTCCTCCCCTTGATGCTGTTCGTGGGCGCCCCTTCCGGTGCGGCCCTGCGATGGCTCGCGCTCTCGACCGTCGTGCACATCGGCTACGTTACGTTCCTCGTCCGCGCTTACCACAGCGGTGACTTCTCGATGGCGTATCCACTCGCGCGCGGCAGTGGCGCGGTGCTCGCGGCGCTCGGTGGCGCCGTCCTTCTCGGTGACCTGATTCCTCCCCTGGGAATCGCCGGGATCGCCATCGCCGGCCTGGGCCTGCTTTCGCTGATGCGCTTTGGGGGCACGCGCAACGCCTACGCATGGGCGCTCGCGACCGGTCTCCTCATCTCGACATACACGCTCATCGACACACAGGGTTCGAGGGCTTCAAACGGGCTTGGCTACGCGGTCGCGCAGGGCGGTACCGTTGGCCTGTCACTCCTGCTGATTGGCCTCGTTTCGGGCCGAAGGACAACGCTGGTGGCGGCGGCGAAACGTTCGTGGCGGCGGTATGCCGCGGCCGGAGTCGCCTCTGTTTCGGCCTACGGCCTCGTGCTCATTGGCGTGAACTACGCACCCGTAGGGTACGTTGCCGTGCTCCGGGAGACCTCGGTCATCCTCGGTCCGATTGGCGGCTGGCTACTCCTCAACGAAGGTCTTGGGCGCCAACGAACTGCCGCCGCGGTAGTCGTCGTGGCCGGGATGTGCGTGCTGATTGTTGCCCGCTGATGCGGAACTATCCGGCGAACGCCGCTGCAACCGCCTTGCCAACCATCCGCGCAGCGGCGGAGCCATCATCGATTGCGGGGTTCGCATAGAACGCGTGGATCTGGCCATCGAACCGTTTCGCTTCGACAGCCACCCCGGCCGCGCGCAGCTTCTCGGCATAGGCCTCGCCCTCGTCGCGGAGCGGATCGAACTCAGCGGTAATCACCAGGGCGGGTGGGAGACCTGCGAGGTTCGTGTGACGCAGCGGTGAGGCCTTCGTGCTCGCGCCGTCGGCTTCGCTGTTCAGATAGTGCCCCCAGAACCATTCCATCGATGCCCGCGTGAGCAGGTAGCCATCCGCATTCTCTGCGTACGAAGGCGTGCTGAAATCATGATTCGTGACCGGGTAGACGAGCGCCTGGAAGGTGATTGCCGGGCCGTTCGCATCGCGCGCGAGTTGCGCAACCACTGCCGCCAGGTTCCCCCCGGCACTATCGCCACCGACCGCGATACGTGAACCATCGATGCCCAGTTCGGCGCCGTGTTCCGCGACCCATTTGGTCACCGCGAAAGCGTCATCGGCCGCAGTTGGGAACTTCGATTCGGGCGCCAACCGGTAGTCGACCGAGACGACAACGCAATTGCTGGTGTTGGCCTTGATCCGGCAACCGAAATCTGCGCCGTCGAGTGAGCCGATCACCCAGCCGCCGCCGTGGAACCAGATGAGGGCTGGCTTGAGCTCGGTGCCAGCGTCCGAACGATAGATGCGGACGGGTATGTCGGCGCCGTTTGCCGGGATGGTCCGATCGGTCACGGCGGTCACGGCTTCGCCTTCGGGCCGCGGGGCCATCGCCGACATCGCCCGAAGGGTAGCCGGGTCGCCGCCGATTACGAAGCCGGAGGCCGCCATCACATCGAGGACAGCCTTGGCCTGGGGGTTAAGTGGCATCGAAGAATCCTTTCGAGGAATGTGCTCACCCCACGGGCTGGGGGTGAGCACCGCGCGAGGTGGAGTTAGATCGGCCGGAAAACCGGGATCGGGTACTCGCCGCTCTCCTGCTTCTCGTATTCGACGCGGACGCGCTGGCCGATCTTCACGAGCTGGGTCGGGTCGCCATCGACCATGACGTTCGTGAGCATGCGGAAACCTTCGTCGAGGTCGACGTAGGCGACGGCGTAGGCGCCGAGCTCCTGGAAGCCGGGGATGCGGTTCTGCATGACGACGGAGAAGGTGTAGACCTCGCCTTCGCCCTTCGAGACGTTCCACGAGAGGTTGCCGCCGCCACACTTCTGGCAGTGCGCGGTTGGGTAGAAGTTCACCGACTTGCAGTCGTTGCAGGTCTGGTAACGGAGTTCGCCGGCCTGGACACCTTCCCAGTAGTGCTTGGTGTCCGGCTCTGGGAAGTGGGGTTGGGGTCGATTTGCCATTTGTCGGAGTGGTCCTTTCTAGTCGGCCGCGAGAATGACGGTGCCGCCGGTGTGGGTGCCGCCGAGGAGGCCACCGTTCCCGTGGGCGACAGCGAGCTTCGCGCCGTTCACCTGGGAGGTCGATTCGCCACGCAGCTGCCGGGTCGCTTCGAGCAGGAGGAAGAGCCCGCGCATGCCCGGATGGTTCGATGAGAGTCCACCGCCGTCGGTGTTGATCGTCAGGCCCGGCTTATCGAAAGCGAGGTGACCATCGCCGATGAACGCGCCGACTTCACCCTTCTTACAGAAGCCAAGGTCTTCGAGGCAGGTCGCGACCGTGATCGTGAACGAGTCGTAGATCATCGCGATGTCGATTTCCGCGGGTGTCACCTCGGCCTGGCCGAATGCGGCCGGTCCGCTCTGGGCGCCAGCACTGGTGGTGATGTCGCCACCGTTTTCGCGGTACTTGGTTGCTTCGCCCGAGCCAAGCACCCAGACGGGCTTCTTCTTGATGCCCTTCGCAACCTCCGGCGAGACGATGACGAGCGCGCCGCCGCCATCCGAGACCATGCAGCATTCGAGCAGCCGCAGCGGCGTCGCCACGACGCGCGACTCGAGCACGTCGGCGACGGTAATGTTGTCGACCTTCACGAACTGGAGGTCGGTCATCGCCTTCACCGCTTCGGGGTTTCGCATCGCATGCTTGCGCGTCGCGACCGAAATTTCGGCAAGCTGTTCGTTCGTGGTGCCGTACTGGTGCATGTGCCGCTGCTTCACCATGGCGTAGTTGCTGATGAGCGTGGAGCCGTAGGGCGCTTCCATGTTCGAAGACCAGGATGCGCCGCCAAATCGGCCGCCCGTGCCGATGGCCATCCGGCTGGAAGCCGCAGTCGAGCCGTAGGTGGTGACTGCGACGTTCACCCGTCCGGCCGCAATATCACGCAGGGCGTGGGCGACGTGGAACTCGTAGGACGAGCCACCGACCTGGGTCGTGTCGATGACCTTCGGCTTCAGGCCGAGGTAGGCCGCGAGGCCGAGGCCACCGCCACCTTCACCGTCTCCGGCGTCGTACAACCCATCGACGTCGGTCCATTTGAGGCCGGCATCATCGAGCGCGGCCTTTAGTGAGGCCGCCTTGATCTGCATTGCCGAAACACCCGGCGCGACGCGCAGTGGGTATTCGTGGATGCCGGCGATTGCCGCCTGGCGCTTCTGACTCATGGGCATGGCCCTCCTTAGTATTCGGCCGCAGGCCGGGCCCCACTTCGACGAACACCCCCGGTTGAGGGTGGCGCGCTGGTGTGGCTCGAACGCGGCTTGTCCGCTCAGCCGCGCAAGGATAGCGTACTCGGGTGAGAATCGGGCTAATCGCCGACACCCATCTTCCCTCGCTCGTTCGAAGCCTCGATGAACTCGGCCCCCAGATCGCCGATTTCCTGGGCTCCGTCGACCTGATTTTGCATGCTGGCGATGTCACCGCGCCCTCCGTGCTCGAATGGTGCGGCCAGTTCGCTCCCCTGCTCGTGGCCGAAGGCAACAACGACATCTTTGTCGATCCACGCATGGCGAAGAAACAGATGCTGGACATCGAAGGCTGGCGGATCGGGATGACCCACGAACTGCGACCGGAATCGCGGCCAATCGACGAGATCCTGCGGTCGTCCCTCGATGGCGAACATGTCGACATCCTCATCGGCGGCGATACGCACGTCGAGCGGCTGGAATTCCGGGATGACGTCCTCCTTGTGAACTCGGGTAGCCCCATCCTTCCCCACCACCTCTCCACCCGCCTCGGCACGCTCGGGCTGCTCGATATCTCCCGCGCCCGCGTCCACGCAGAGATCGTTGTCCTTGGCGACTCTGAGGGCTTGCCCAATCCCTGCAAGCCGCTGGTCCTCGACGTATCCTCCGGGGCGCTCCGCCGTAACGGCGGCACGGCCGCAGCCGAAGCGGCTCGCTGACGCTCAACCTGCCCGGTAATTCGAACGATGCGACGAAACCTCCCCTCGCGTATGTTTCGGGCTATCACATCGCAGGCATCGCGAGGCATGAAAATGGATGGACTTCAACTCACCGGGCTCGAGGGCAAGGTAGCCGTCGTTACTGGCGCCGGCAGGATGCGCAGCATCGGCCGGCCTATTGCGGTCGAAATGGCCCGGGCCGGCTGCAAGGTCGTCCTCACGGGCTCTGGCCGCCCCCAAGAGCAGTACCCCGACGACGAAAAAGAGACTGGCTGGGGCGACATCGAGTCGGTCGCTGAAGAGATTCGCGGCTTCGGCGGCACCGCTCTGCCGGTCGTATCGGATGTTGGCGACGAGACGGCAGTCCGGGCGCTGCTGAAGACGACCCTTGGCGAATTCGGACGGGTCGATTTCATTGTGAACAACGCGGGTGCGGCACGCGGAGTGGACCGCGTGCCGGTCGTCGACATGCCGATCGACGCCTGGGACACGGTGATCCGGGTGAACCTCCGGGGAACGTTCCTGATGTCCAAGGTCTTCGGCCAGCAGCTCATCGATGCCGGGAATGGCGGTTGCATCATCAACATCTCATCGATCGCCGGAAAATTGCTGCCGCCGAACACCACCGCCTACGCAGCCAGTAAGGCCGGTATCCAGGCGCTCACCGCCGGAATGGCCCAGGAAGTTGGCCAGTTCGGGATACGCGTGAACGCTATCTGCCCCGGCCTCGTCGATACGGTTCGGATCGACGACATTCGCGGAACGCCGGCCTGGGACATGGCGACTGCCCGCATCGCGATGCGGCGCATGGGTTCGGGCGAGGAGATTGCCTACGCGGTCATCTACCTCTGTAGCGACCAGGGCGCCTGGTTTTCTGGCCAGTCGATCAACCTCGACGGTGGTCACGCCGTCCAGCATTGAGCGGACACCGGCTCACGGTCTTCGGTCTTTGGATGCCAGTCTTCTCGCCAGTGTCAGTACCCCGCCAGCCATGGCGGGGTGCGGTGTCGGCTTCTGATGACGGTTCGCTTTCGCGCCCACCTACGTCCACGCCACGCGTGACTCGACTGCCGACTTCAGCCGGTCAAGGTACTCGTCCCGCGAGATCTCCACTGCTCCCATCCGCTCCGTGTGGTCGGTCAACACCTGGACATCGATGAGTTGGATGCCAATCGTGCGGGCGTGCTGCAGCAACGCCACCATCGCCACCTTTGAGGCGTCCCGTTCGCGCGAGAACATCGATTCCGCCCCGAACATCGCCCCGATACCAATCCCGTAGAGTCCGCCGACCAGTTCATCCTGCTGGTTCCAGACTTCCACACTGTGCGCCCAACCGAGCCGGTGCAAGTCGCAATAGCCATCCATCAGCGCCGGCGTGATCCAGGTGCCATCATCGCGGCATTCTGCGCACGCCAGGATTACGTCCTCGAACGCACCATCTATCGAAACGTGAAACTTCCCGGAACGCACCGTCCGGGCCAACCGCCGCGAAATATGCAGCCCATCGAGCGGGATGATCGCTCTCGGGTTTGGCGAAAACCAGAGGTACTCGGTTTCGCCGTGGGGCCACGGGAAGATGCCTCGCCGGTAGGCCGCGATCACCGTCGCCGGCGCGAAATCCGCGCCTTCGCCGATGAGTCCGTGGTCCTCGGCGAGACGCGGATCGGGGAAGGTCCACGGACATGGCGGCAGCTGCGCCGGCGGAGAAGCCGTCCGCACGTCGATCTCCAGCGGCGCCGGTCGTCCGCTCGAATCGGGCAGCCATGCGTCCATGCGTGGAACCTTGAATCCCCGGTAGCCCTCGTGCAACGTCGACACCACCTGTCGCCGCTTCCGGTATTCTTCCGGAACGTCATGAAACGCCGCATCTCCTCCGCCTCCGAAGCGCGCCGCAAGGTCGACCGGCTTCGCGCGCTCCGTGCCGACAGCGCTGCGCTGCACGATTTCGCCATCGAAGTCCTCGGCGATGAAGGCAGCCCGGAACTGGTGAAGCTCGCGCTCGAATCGCTCGGGGAACAGATCCGCCCGGCGGATGGTCCGATCCTTCGCAGCCTCTACGACGACTTCGATCGCGCCGCAAGAACCAGAGATCCAGGTGGCGCCGTCCGCGTCGAAGTGCTGAAGGCGCTCTGGCACCTTCGCAGCGGCGAGGATGTCGCGCTCGCTCTGCGCGCGCGCTCCACCCGCGAGCGGACGCCCCAGGGGAACGGTGAAATGATTCGCGCCGCCGGCCTTGCCCTCCTCGGCGCTCTCGATCCGGAAAAGGGCTGCCTCGAGGCGGTGCTCGTGCTCGGCCGCGATGATGCCGATCTCCTGGTGGCGTCCAGCCCGATGACCGGCGAGCCCGCCCTCACTGCGGTCCGTCTTCTCGCCTCACAGCAGGAAACGAACGCGCTTTTGTTTTACTTGCTTTCGGGAAAAGCGCCGACCTCCGACGTGGTCGGAGAAACGCTCCGGGGCCTGACGAGCCTCGATTTCCCCACGCTCGAACCGGTGCTGATGAGCCTCGTCCAGCGCGAAGACGATGGTCTCCTGGTGGCCGTCTGCGATGTCCTTGTCGAACTCCCGCCCTCGCCCGGCCTCGCGCCCCTGGTCCGAAAACTGCTCGATTCGCCGTCGCGAGGAGAAGTCTACGAATTCCTGGTCTCCTCAATCGTCGCCAGCCGCCGCATGGATCTCGTGGAACTCATCATCGAATCGCTGCCGACTGAGATGTCGCAGAAGCGGCTCCGTGCGGCCCTCGAAGCCCTTCGCCTCGCGCCAAAGACGGCCGAACTCGAATCTGCCCTCGCCACACTCGAAACACGTCTCGCCCGCCAGGCTCCTCCCGCGCGCACCTGAGGCCAGCTACCTGAAACTAATCGCCCGAACCGGGCGTTTCTTCGACCTGTCAGCAGCCAGGCTCGCCGTCATTCCCGCAGCAGCTGCTGCGGTTTCGCGCCTTCTTCCAGTTATTTCGCAGCAGGAGTCGCAGCTTGGTTCCAAATGAAGCGTCGTATTCACGCCAGTTCGTGACCACGGCGCCAAAGCTCGGTCGTCGTTCGCTCATGCCGGCACCGAGGTCGGATAAATTGCTGCCCGATCCTTTTCGAACGCCGCGATCGCGGCGTCGCTCTGCATCGTCAGGCCAACTTCGTCCAGCCCGTTGAGCAGACAGTGCTTCACAAACGGGTCGATCTCGAAACTGCGCGTCCAGGCACCGTCCGCGGTCGAAACCGTCTGTGTTTCCAGGTCCACCACCAGTTCGGCGGAGTTCAGTTCTTCCGAGCGCGCGATGAGGTAGTCACAATCCGCCTGGGAGAGTTCGACGGTGAGCAGCCCGATTTTCGCGCAGTTGTTCCGGAAGATGTCGGCGAACGACGGCGAGATGATCGCTTTCAGGCCAAGGTCTTCCAGTGCCCAGGGCGCGTGCTCGCGTGAAGAACCACAACCAAAGTTCGGCCCGGTGACCATCAGCGGAGCGCCCTTGAAATTCGGGTTGTTCAGGACGAAGTCCGGGTCCTTTTTCCAGTCATCGAAGGCGAATGGACCGAAGCCGGTGCGCTCGATGCGCTTCAAGAACTCCTTCGAGATGATCTGGTCGGTATCGACATCAGACCGGTTCAACGGGATCGCGCGGCCCTTTACAGGTTCGAACTTCTTCATGCTATTTCCACTCCCGGATGTCGACGAAATGTCCTGCGATGGCGGCTGCCGCGGCCATCTGCGGGCTCACCAGGTGCGTTCGCCCACCCCGTCCCTGGCGTCCTTCGAAGTTTCGGTTCGAGGTGCTGGCGCAGCGCTCACCCGGCAGGAGGATGTCGGGGTTCATTCCAAGGCACATCGAACAGCCTGCTTCCCGCCACTCGAAGCCAGCATCGGTAAATACCCTGTCGAGACCTTCTTGCTCGGCCTGCAGCTTCACCAGTCCCGAGCCTGGCACGACCATCGCGGTCAATGTGCTGGCGACCTTCCGGCCCTTCACGATCTCCGCGGCCGCGCGGAGATCCTCGATCCGCGAGTTCGTGCATGAGCCGAGGAAGACCCGGTCGAGCTGGATGTCCTGGATCGGCGTGCCCGCCTCCAGGCCCATGTAAACGAGCGATCGTTCGGCCAGTTCCCTCGCCTGTGGGGTACTGGCTTCTTTCGGCATCGGTACCTTCCCGGTGACGGGTACGCTCTGCGCGGGTGTCGTGCCCCAGGTCACACACGGCTGGATGTCTGCACCGTTAAGCGTGACGTAGGTATCGAACTCGGCACCGTCGTCCGTCGGCAGCGCGCGCCATGCTTCCACGGCTGCGTCCCAGTCCGCGCCCTGCGGCGCGTGCTTCCGCCCCTTCACATAGGCGAACGTCGTCTCATCGGGCGCCACCAGCCCTGCGCGCGCGCCGCCTTCGATCGACATGTTGCAGATGGTCATCCGGCCTTCCATCGAAAGGTTCCGGATGACTTCGCCCCGGTACTCGATAACGTGCCCGACACCGCCAGCGACGCCGATCTCGTTGATCACCGCAAGGATCACATCCTTTGCCGTAACTCCCGGGTGCAGCTCGCCATTAACTTCAACGGACATCGTCTTCGGCTTGCTCTGCGCGAGGGTCTGGGTCGCGAGCACGTGCTCCACTTCGCTCGTCCCGATGCCGAAGGCCAGCGCGCCGAAGGCGCCGTGCGTCGCTGTGTGACTGTCGCCGCAGACGATCGTCATTCCCGGCTGGGTGAGGCCTTGTTCAGGGCCGATCACGTGGACGATGCCCTGGCGAATATCGCCCACGCCGAAGAGCGGCACGCCGAACTCCTCGCAATTCTTGCGAAGGACTTCTACCTGCTGGACCGAAAGCGGGTCGGTCCACGGCTTGTCCCGGTCGATCGTCGGCACGTTGTGGTCGACCGTCGCGAGCGTCAGGTCCGGACGGCGAACCGTACGGCCCGCGAGCCGCAATCCTTCGAACGCCTGCGGTGAGGTGACTTCGTGGACGAGGTGGAGGTCGATGTACAGCAGGTCGGGTTTGCCCGCTTCGCTTTGGACGACATGGTTATCCCAGATTTTCTGGATGATGGTGCGCGGTTGGGTCATGGAGGGGTCCGGAGTCCTTGGAGCGGTGGGTTTTGAGCCATGATCGTAGCAGACAAGGCGGGTGGCGGCTTGTTACCGCAGCAGCTTGCGCCTGCCCTGTGCCCGCGTTGGCCGAGGCGGGTCGATCGGCGGCTCCGCATCCGCCAGGCCCTCACGCGCAATCGAAAGCAGGGCGCCCAGCCCGCGCGAGTTGTGGTAGGCGTAGTGCGTATGGGCCTTCTTCGCCTCTTCCAGCACGCGCCCGCTCGCTGCGTGGCTGATGCATGCCGTATTGATCACGATGAGGTCGGATTCGCCCGCCGCGAGGCTCGTCGCCTGTGCGCCATTCTTCGCGGAATCCGGGTCCAGCCAGGTGGTTTTCACACCCCATGATTCGAATTTCGGCAGTGCGTGCTTCCGCAGCCATTCGTGACCGCCAATCACCAGCAGTTTTCGCCCGCTAAAGTCCCGCTCGTCGTTCGACAGCGTCGGGTGACCCGCGCCTTCCAGGTGGGCATCGAGGTACTCTCGCAACTTCGGAAACGCAAGGCTCAACCCCTTGAGCTCGTGCATCCCTTCGTCGTCCACGGCTTTTGGGTTGCAGTTGCGGAGAACAAGGTCGGCTGTCGCCTCGAAGTCTTCGTCGCGTTCGAGCTGCAATGAAAGCAGCGCCTGGCCAACCGGCAACTGCAAGGGCTTGAAGCTCGGGCCGACGCCCATGCAGAGGGTTCGCAGGCGTTCGAACTCGCCGTGCTTCAGGAGCTCGCGCGTGAGCCGGTCGAAGGCGGCCACGGTGTCGTGGTCGTGTCCGGCCTTGAGCGCCAGGGCGAACGCCCGTTCATAAAGGTAGCTGCGTTGCTCGCGCGAGAAGCCCTTCGCCCCGGGAAAGTCGAGTTCCTCCACTGCGCGGCAGATCTCGTTCAGGAGATTGTCGACCTTCGGGCTCTCCGCGAGCATGTCGATGAGCTCGATGACCTCCGCCTTCGGGTCGCGCACGCCGCGGGTCTTCAAGGCTTCGATGTAGACGTCCTCGGCGATCCGCCGCGTCGTGCTGTCGGCGCCACCGCTGTCATTCACAAAGACGGTGAGGAGGTGTGGCGCGGATTGCGAAAGGGGGGAATTGGCGAGTACCTGCAGATATCCCGGGAAGTTGTGCGTGACCTTTCGCATCCCCGATTGCGCGAGTTGGAAAGCGGCGAGGAACTCCGCATAACGCCGCTCGCCCGCCCGTGGTGGGACGAGGCGGACCAGCGACCGCCGCTCCTCGAGCGAGGCAACCTCCACCGGAGCGCCGGAAACCAGTGCGAGTACCGCGAGCGCGGCCTGCGCCCCGAGGGTCGCCTCCACGTTTGCCAGCCGCGCCACGGCCTCTGACGTGATCGTCCGGAGGTCGTCGAACCCGACCTCGGCCGCCTCGGGTGGCCACCGCATCAACCACTCATTCATGCAGGGCTGTTCGAACACGGTGTTCGCCAGGACGATCGCCCCGAGGGCGAACCCGTCGCCGGTCAGGTCTCCGTGCCGCAACATATCTACCACCCGCTCGGCCGCCATCCAGCGCCCCCCACGAGCGACACAGACGAGGTGCAGCACGCGGCAGTAGTCGGCCAGGACTGGTTCCCGCCGCCGCAGGTAATGGTCATCCATCAACAGGCTGAGCACGTCGCGCGCGTCCTTCGAACCCAGCCCGGCGTCGTCGAATCCGCTGTCGCGCACGAGTTCGGCCAATACCAGTTCTTCGAGACCTTCAAGCGAAGCGACTGGCCGCACGGGCGCGGTCGAACCCGAAATGAGCGAAAGGACCGAATCCGCGTAGGCCACCCCGATACGCTGGTCCAGCTCTTGTTCGAAACTCGTGCCGGCGTGTTCTTGCGCCTTCCTGAAATACGAGAGGGCGGCCTGGTGTTCCCCCGCCAGCGACGAGGCGATGCCGCAGACCGCCCGCAACGTCGGCAGTTCAGCGTTGGCCGCCAATTGGAGCTGCGAATTCACGCGTTGGAGGACTTCACCCGGGTTCGCCGAGGCCTCGGCGAGGAGTTCTCGCCAGTTGCTGGCCGCGCCAACCGGTTCCACAGCTTCGAGGCCAGCGCCGGGCTCGTCTGGTTCGATGCGGGAACTTTGTGATGGCGCTGGCAGGGCTACTCCGTTCTTCATCAGTTCGCCCAGTTCCTCGACCGCTGCTGCCAGCCGGTCGAGGCGCTGCAGCAACGGTCCGGGAGGTTCGTCTCCATCCATCGCTGCCACCGCAACGGTTGCGGATTCCGGCGTAGGCGCTGGCGGCGTGGCGAGTGGTTCAACTACCGGTTGTGCGCGGTCGAGGATTGCTGCCTCGTCGATTCGCTTGAGCTCGATGAGCTTCTTCACGGCCTCGTCCACTTCTACGAGCACGCCGAAATATTCGACGACCAGATCCAGTGCCATCGGACACGCAGGCAGAAACCACTTTCGCTGCGGCGCCGACCAGCGATAGCCGGGCACGAGCTTCACGAGCTCCTTGTCGCCGAAGGCGCACTCCACCGCCAGTTCGTTGCCGATGAGCGAGACCACTGCGGGCTGCTGCGGTGGCGCCAGTTGCCGCGACCGGATTTCGACCACTTCCTGGTCGAGGTCTGCCGGGTGTTCCCAGCCGTCTTCGCCGAACGCACGGTCCATCGCGAGGATGACGCCGGGCTGCCTCGGCAACTGCAGCGACTGCGTGGTCATCACGTAACGACACCCTGGGATTTGCCGGACAAGGGCCTCATCACGGCCCGCGGCGGTTACCAGGTAGCGATGCTCATCAGCGCGGAGGCGGATCACCACGCGAATCTACCATGTGCCAGTTCTGCCGAAACTCAGGGGTTCGCCTATCTCCCAAAGTGGACGTCCGGGTTTCGGCTGGTTGCCCGCCGGTTACGTTCTAACGTGCCTCTTATGGCGCGGTGTTGACAGGCTGCGGTATCGTCACCCTGCGTTCACTGATTTGGTCGAGTAGTGGACAGCCAATCCAACCAGGTGGCAGGACGTTCCGGCAGCGCTCAACTGGGGAATGAGCACCTTCCGATCCGTTCGGCCGACCCGCATGGCTGACATGACTCGAATTGCCCGCTTTGCTCTCGTTTCTTTTGTTTCAATCGCCATCCTTGGCGCGATGCTTTCTACCCGCGGCTCGGCCCAGGCGATGACTGGCTACACGGTCTCCGTCGCCGCCGTGTCCGATGCCGTCGCCCCCGGCGAGATGGCCGCCTTTCGCATCCGTGTCGAAGGACAGACAACCTTGCTCCCGAGCTTCACATTCGATGTCGAAGGCGGCTCGCTCGCCGGTGTTGCATCGATCGATCCCATTGCCGCGAACATCGCCGAAGGAACGGTCTTCGTCCGGCGTGAAAGCGAAGGCACGGCTCGCCTGAGCGTGCGCTTCGGTGGCGAAACACTCGCAAGCGCAGAGGCGCAGTTCGCCAACCTCGGTGCAGTCGACATCGC
>JBATAT010000391.1:0-1790 GCA_049662005.1 Tepidiformaceae bacterium | reverse complement strand
TTCTGGCAGGCGGCCCTGGACTACGAACGCCGTCCCGATAGCCCGGAAGAAGACCTGGTTGATCCGCGCGGACGTGGACCGGCCCTCTGGTTTGAGCAGATGGCGGAGACGCGACCCGGTGGGCAGGGCGCGATTCACATCGCCGTCTGGGTACCGCATGACCAGGCGAAAGCCCGGGTGGATTCGGCACTGGCAGCGGGAGGCCGCATCGTGCGCGATACGTTCGCCCCGGCATGGTGGACCATGGCCGATGCAGCCGGAAACGAAGTGGATATTTCGACGACGATTGGCCGGGATTAGCCCGGGCCCGGAAGAGCACGAACCTCAGGCGAGAACGTTCCCGGCCGCGCGTTTTGCAATGGTCTCGGCCTCCAGCGTGGGGTCATCGCCAACGGCTACGATGGTCTTGCCGAAATTGCCGCCTTCGAGCATCGCCCGGAACGCCTCCGGAGCACGCTCGAGTCCGTCCCAGATGTCTTCCCGGTACTTCACCAGCCCCTGCTGGATCCAGCCGGCCATGCGTTCGAGGAAGCCTGCCTGGTAATCCTCGACAAATCGGCCGACTGCGAGGTCCTGGTAAATCACATGCCGCTTTTCGAAAACCGGTCGGCCGAGCTCCTGCCATGCCTGGCGAGCATCCACGCCGTCCGTCCGTCCGTACTGGGAAACGAGACCGCAGACCGTGATCCGCGCGTTCTCGTTCAAGAGCGGGAGCACTGCTTCGAAAACACTTCCGCCGACGTTCTCGTAGTAGACGTCGATACCCTCGGTGCAGGCCTTCGCGAGGTCATCCCGGAACGTCGGTGACAGGTGCGACACACAGGCATCGAAGCCGAGTTCGTTCGTGACAAAGTCACATTTCTCCTGGCGCCCGGCAATGCCGACCACGCGGCATCCCAGGATGCGTGCAATCTGACCGGCGACCTGCCCAACACCGCCCGAAGCAGCCGAGACGACAACGGTTTCGCCTGGTTGCGGGTCGCATTGCAAAACCAGCCCGGAGTAGGCGGTGAGTCCGAGCATGCCAAGGACACCCACCGCAGTCGAAATCGGCGCCGCCGCGGGGTCGATGCGACGCGGGAACATGTAGCCGAACACGGAGATCCCTTCGCCTGTCAGCCCATAGCGCTGCCAGCCGTTCGTGTTGAACACGAAGTCGCCGGGTGCGTAGCCTTCGAGGTTGCTTTTGACGACCTGGGACACGGTGCGTCCGTGACAAACGTCGCCGATAGCTTCGGCGCCACCCCGCCGGCGGCCCCACTGGTAGGGATCGAGCGAGAGGTAGATGGTGCGCGTGAGCATCTGATTGGGACCGGGCACCGGGATCGGCGACTCGCCCCAGGCAAAATCGCCGGCGGTAGGCAGGCCTTCGAGCGGCCTGCGGGCCAGCGTCCAGTGTTGATTCATTTGACCGTTCATCGATTCACCACCGGCGAAGCCGCCACGAGATTCGTTCGGGCCTGTGCAGCGGCAGGGCTCGCAGACAGTCTAACGGCGTAGGGGGCTGTGAACTCGCGCGCGGACGCGGGTACGGTGGGCTGACGAGTCGCAGGTATCTCGAACCGCAGGACCGTCGCTCGGCCGCTGCTTCACCCGAGGACGTTGGACGGCGATGCACTGTTATCCACGGGTACGGCCACGACGCATGGAACGTCGAGATCCCGGGCACGCCGCAGTGTCGGCTGAAGTTCGCCGAGTTCCTGGACCGCGAATCCTGGTAGGCCGAAGCTCGCTGCATAGGCGACAAAGTCGGGGTTCTGGAAACTGACGCCAAAGGTCCGTCCATAACG
>JBATAT010000390.1:0-2281 GCA_049662005.1 Tepidiformaceae bacterium | reverse complement strand
ACCCCGAGCACACGCAGCCGCGGGTTAAGGTTCCGCTTCACCAGTTCGAGCGTTTCCATCAGGCGCGAGAGCCCTTCGAGCGCCATGTATTCGCACTGAACAGGGATGATGACCGCGTCGCTCGCGTTCAACGCATTGATCGTCAGCAATCCGAGCGAGGGCGGGCAATCGATGAGGATCCAGTCGTAGTTGTCCTTCACCGAAGCGAGCGCGTTGGTCAGCCGGCGCTCCCGCGCCATCACAGGCACGAGCTCGACCTCAGCCCCCGAGAGCTCCGCGCTGGATGGCACGATGCTGACGTGCTCCGCATCCACCTGGACGATGCATTCTGCCATCGGTGTTTCATCGAGGATTGCGTCGTAGGTACCGGCGATTCCCTTGCCGCTGACCCCGAGCGCGCTGGTCGCATTTGCCTGGGGATCGAGGTCGACCAACAAGACACGCTGGCCTCGTCGGCCGAGGGCGGCGGCGAGGGAAACCGCGGTGGTGGTTTTGCCCACGCCACCCTTCTGGTTCACGAGCGATACGATTGTTGCGCCCATCAGGCGGCCTCCCAGTTCATCCTGGCTTCGATCTCCTCGCGCGTGGCGATTCCATCGAGGCCGGGTTCTTCGACAGCCAGGGCGCCCGCCGCGAGAGCGAACGGCATGGCCTCTGTCAGGTCCTCCGTTTCGGCAAGCCGGAACAGGAAGGCGCTGGCGAAGCAATCGCCGGCCCCGGTCGGGTCGACCGGGTCTGCCGGGAGCGCATCCCAATGTTCTTGCGTACCATCGCTGTCGAACAGTGTAGCCCCATTGTGGCCACGCGTCAGGATGGCAACAGCGCCGAGCCGCGCAATGTGCTCGGCAAGCGCGTCTGGCTCCGCCGTATCCTCTTCGCTGAAGAAGCCAAGCCAGCCCGGACGCAGGAATCGTTCGACGACGCTGGTGGGGTGAGAGTGGTGGATCACTCGCTGTCGCCCCGTTATCGCTCGAAGCGGCCCCTGGAGCGAAACACCGACGATCGACCCTTTGAAACGGAGTGGTGCACGCCGGAATTCATGAAACGCCGGCGCGATGAGCGCAATGTCAGGCACTTCATCCGCCGAAACGTGCGGGACAAGCGCCAGCGGGCTGCCTTCAGCGAGGAGGAACTGCTTCCTGTTGCCCGCATGGTCGTACGAGTTTTCGAAACGCGGCACTTCAACTCCGCGCGGGCCACGAACCTCAAGCCCGTCGAACACCGACTCTTCAAAGTCGGATTCGAGGCTAGTGACGAGGGTCACGCGAGCATCGAGAGCCTGGAACGCGCGGGCTGCAAAGAGCGACGGGCCTCCGGGCGTCCACCCACCCTCGGGTGTACGGTCCAGGGCCACGTTGCCGGCAACCAGAATGTGCGTTTCCGATGCTCCTTTTATTGCCTCAGGCTTATGACGACCTTGCGATGCTCGCCTTCGCCCGTGCTATTTGTCTCCAACTCCGGGTCGTCCGCGAACATCATGTGGATGAGGCGGCGCTCAGAGGCTGACATGGGCTCGAGTGTAATCGGGTTGCCCGATTCGCGAACGCGCTCGGCCATCCGGTTGGCCATGCTCACGATGCGCTCCTCGTTCCGGTGCTTGTAGTGCTCCACGTCGATGGTCACACCACCGCGTCCCGGGTACTTGCGACCCAGTATCAGGTTAACGAGGTACTGGAGCGCGATGAGCGTGTCGCCGCGGCGCCCGATGAGCAGGCCGAGGTCCTCGCCCTTGATGTCGATGACGGCGAGCACCGAACCGAGGCCATCGCCTGCGGTAACCGGCTCGCGAATGGCAATCTCCACATCGATGTCGAGGATCCGCAGGATGTCATCGACCAACTGCGCAGCGTTGTCGACTTCAACGGCATTGATATCCGGTTCAATGGGCGGGTCGTTCTCGCGCGAGGAACGGTCTCGCGGGGGTCGAGAGGGGCGATCCGCCCGATCTGGCCGATCGGAGCGCCGGCCGCCTCCGTTTTCGCCACCACGACCGCGCCGGCCACGGCTGCCATCATCAGAATCCCGCGCCGGGCGTTCAGCGTCCTGGGCCGCGGCGCCCGTACTGCCGCCGCGAACGAAATCTGCATCAGTCAGCTTCGCAGGAGGCTGTTCGAAGCCCGCCCGGCTGCCGCCGCCGCCGCTACGTGAACTGCTGCGGCGGCCTTCACTCCGGCTATCACCAGCGGGGCGATTCTGGCCACCACTACCGCCGCCGCGCTGACGGCTGCCACCATCGCGACGGCTTCCGCGGTCGCCCTGGCGAGGAATCCGGGTATCGGGC
>JBATAT010000389.1:0-4589 GCA_049662005.1 Tepidiformaceae bacterium | reverse complement strand
CCGGGGGTCTTCGAGCGACTTCAGTTTCGCGAGCTGTTCGTTGCTCAGGAACGGGCTTTCGAGGCTGATGAGATGGCAGTCCTCGGGCTCCGCCCCAAGCAAGTTGCCCTCCGCACCGATGACGGTTTTCACCGAGGTTACGAGCTCTTCGCGAATCGCGTCGAGCGGCGGGTTTGTGACCTGGGCGAAGAGTTGCTGGAAGTAGTTGTAAAGGGGCTGCGGCCGGGTGGAAAGAACCGCGAGCGGTGTATCGGTCCCCATCGAGCCGATCGATTCTTCGCTGTTCTTCGCCATTGGGCCGAGGATGTACTTCATGTCTTCGATAGAGAAACCGAAGGCAATCTGCTGCTGCAGGAGCGTCGCCTCGTCCAGCGCGGCCGGTGTGGCAGCTTCGGGGATGGAATCGATCGGAACCAGGTTGCGCTGGAGCCATTCGCCATAGGGCAGTTCCGCAGCGAGGCGGTTCTTGAGCTCCTCATCGGCAATTATCCGGCCTTCTTCGAGGCTAACCAGGAACATCTTGCCGGGTTCCAGCCGCCCTTTGTGGATGATCTTGGCCGGGTCGATCGGAAGGACGCCGACTTCAGAAGCCATGATGACCGTATCGTCGCTGGTGACGTAGTAGCGCGAGGGCCGCAGGCCGTTCCTGTCGAGCACAGCGCCGATATCCTTGCCGTCAGTGAAAGCAACCGAGGCTGGACCATCCCAGGGTTCCATCAGGCAGCTGTGAAATTCGTAAAACGCCTTCTTCTGCGCGCTCATCGATTCGTGGCCCTGCCAGGCTTCGGGGATGAGCATCATCATCGCGTGGGCGAGTGGGCGCCCCCCGAGCACGAGGAGTTCGAGCGCTTCATCGAGGCTCGCGGTATCGCTCCCGTGCTCGTTCAGCACCGGGAAGATCTTGTGGATGTCCGGGAAGTGGGGCGAGGCCATCAGTGCTTCGCGCGCCGCCATCCAGTTCCGGTTGCCCCGCAGGGTGTTGATTTCGCCGTTGTGCGCCACCATCCGGTAGGGATGGGCCAGTTCCCAGCTCGGGAACGTATTCGTGCTGAACCGCGAGTGGAACATGGCCATCGCGCTGATCAGGTGCTTATCACTCAGTTCGGGGAAGTAGTCGCGAAGCTGAACTGCCGTCAGCATGCCCTTGTAGACGAACGTGCGGCTCGAGAGGCTGGCGAAGTAAAACCGCTCCGAATCGCGAATGCCCCAGCGATCGATCGCCTTCTCGAAGCGCTTCCGGATCACATAGAGGCAGCGTTCGAAATCATCGTTCGTTTCGAGGCCGGCGCCCCGGGCAACGAACACCTGTTGGATCGCAGGCTCGGCGTCCAGCGCCGTCTGCCCCAGCGATGCATTGTTCGTGGGAACATCACGCCAGCCGAGCAGGTGCTGGCCTTCTTCTTCGACGATAGCGGAAAACAGTGCCATCGCCTGCGCTCGAGCCTTCGGATCACGGGAGCCGAAGAAGAGACCTGCACCGTATTGGCCGGCTTCAGGAAGACGGATGCCCAGTTGTGCGCACTCCCGGCGAAAGAACTCATGCGGAGTCTGGATGAGGATCCCGGCGCCATCACCCGTGTTGGGTTCGCTTCCCGATGCGCCCCGGTGATTCAGGTGTTCGAGCGCACTCAGGCCATCCGAGATGATCTGATGCGATCGGTTGCCTTTGAGGTGGACAATGAAACCGACCCCGCAACTGTCGTGCTCCATTTCTGGGCGATACAGCCCCTGAGCGGACGGCAAATGCGGATGGGCCATCGACGACTTCCTCGATTCGGGTGCGGATTGGTGCTCGGATTTTTAGGAATGTGCACGGCCCCTGTGGCATCGAAGTGAACGTGCCGCAGATTGTGAAAACATTCGCAAACTCGGGCGAACCGTAGGGTGAGTTTGCAGTATAACCCAGCCGTCAACCAGTTCGTCGAGCGGCGCCACCAAATTCGATGCATTTCCGCAGGTTGCCTGCGTGCTAATGTATTCCATCCCTACTATCGCGAGTGAGGCCATGGCCGACCTGTACTGGACTCCCGAGAACCTCGAAGACATGGTGAGCGCGCGCTCCAAGATCCTGGGTCCCCAGGTCTGGGCGGCGGCAACGCCCGATCCGCGCCACCTGATTTCCTTCGCCGGTGGCCTCCCCGACATCCCATCGCTGCCCGGCGAACAACTCCTTCGTGCAGCCAAAGCCGTCATCGACCGCGAACAAAAAGAAGCGCTCGAATACGGCGGAACTTTCGGCCCGCTGCCGCTGCGAGATGCGATCGCCGAGCGCTCCTCGCGGATTGAAGGCATCCCCCTCACCCGCGATAACGTCATCGTCGCTTCGGGCTCGGCACACGCGATCGGCATGGTCTGCGAAACGCTCCTCGATCCGGGTGATACCGTCCTCGTCGAAAGCCCGAACTTCCCCGGCAGCATGCGCACGATCCGCTCCTTCGGCGCGGAACAGATCGCGGTACCGATGGACGAGCAGGGGATGTGCTGCGACCTCCTCGAAGAGGAACTCCAGAAGCTTGCTGACCAGGGAAAGCGCGCAAAATTCATCTACTGCATCCCCACCCACCAGAACCCGGCTGGCTGCACGCTTCAGCTCGACCGGCGAGAAAAGCTGGTGGAACTGGCCCGCAAATACAACACGTTCGTTCTTGAAGACGATGCTTACGGCGAATTGTGGTTCGAAAAGGAGCCGCCGCCCTCGATTTTCGCGCTCAGCAACGGAGACCACGGGATCAAGGTGTCGAGCTTCTCCAAGATCATTGCAACAGGCCTGCGCATGGGTTGGGTCATGGGACCACCCGCGCTCGTTTCACGGATCGCCGCACTTCGTTACGACATGGGCTCGAGCCCATTCCTCGGTCGCGTGATCGCCGAAATGATGCGCAACGGCGACCTCGACCGCCACATCGTGAACCTTCGCAGGACCTACGCGAAGAAGCTCGAACGCGTCGAAGACGCCCTCGCGCGCTACACCTCCGAATACGCCACCTATACGCGTCCGTTAGGCGGCTTCTTTCTCTGGCTGCAATTGCGCCCGGGTATGAGTTCGCGCGACGTGCAGATGGCGGCGAACGAACGCGGCGTGATTGTGGGGCAAGGCCCGCAGTTCTTCGCCGATGGCCGGGCCACGAACCACGTGCGCCTCGCCTTCAGCTACGTCGCAATGGAAGAGATCGAAGAGGGCATCCACCGGCTCGGTGAAGCGATGGCGGAAGTCGCCTCGCGAAGTGCAGCGAAATAGCCAACCGCTTGACGAACGGGCCGCGACGTTAGACAGTCCGTTCTGACAATCGAATATCGGAGAGGGTCCTGCTCCTCGCAGGAACCCGGGGCAAGCCGGTGAAAATCCGGCGCTGTGCCGCAACTGTAAGGTCCATTTTGGGCCAAGCCAGAAAACCCTCCCTCCTCCGCGACCGATGATCCTTCGTGCAGAAAGGGGTCGGAGTGATGGTATTGATCACCTGAATCCCGCCTTCCCGGCGGGTTTGTTGTTCCCGCCCAGACGCTTTTCGCACTGACCTCAACTGAGGGCTCAAGAGCTATGGGAATATTCATGAAACGTCTTCTCCTCGTGCCCTTCGCGGCGCTCCTGGCAGCGCCTCTTTTCGCCGCGCATGCCGCCCTTCCGGAAACCAACGCAGTCCTCGCTGGCGCGGCTTTCATCAAGTCGACCCAGGCGGCCGACGGTTCGTACGGCACCGACTCCCTCGGTCAGAACATGGATGCCGTGTTCGCTGTTCGGGCCGCAGGCTACAACCCGGCCAAAGACCAGTTGGATGGCAAAGGCCCGGCCGACTTCCTGATCGCGAACGTATCCGCGGTCGACACCGCAGCGGCCGCCAGTAAAGCCGCGATGGGCGCGAAGGCGCTGGGCCTCGATCCGAAGAGCGTCGGCGGCGTCGACCTCATCGCCTCCGTGTCGCAAAGCCTGGATGCCGCTGATTCCTCCTACCTCGGAGACGATTTCAGCCAGTCCATCGCGCTGCTCGGTTTGGCCTGCACCGGCAACGCCGTTCCCGCAAAGGCGGTCGCAGCACTGCAAGCCACCGCGATTAGCGATGGCGGCGGCTGGGGCTTCGGCGGCGTCGCCGACCCGGATATCACCGCCATCACCATCCAGGCCCTGCTCGCCAGCGGCGTCGCCGCGAACGATGCCCATGTGCAGGCAGGCCTTGCGTACCTGAAGGCGCACCAGGGCTCAGACGGTGGCTGGGGCTTCGACCCAACGGCATCGAACGCCAACTCGACCGCGTACGTGGTTCAAGCACTCCTCGCCCTCGGCGAAAACCCGGATTCGGCCTCCTACGAAAAAGATGGTGTGACTCCGGTCGAATTCATGCTCTCCCAGCAGCAGGCCGATGGTTCGTTCGCCGGCTTCGACCCGGCCTATGCCACCAACCAGGTGCTTCCAGCCCTCGCCGGACGGACCTACTGCAACGCAGTGGACACCCCGATTACACGAACCCGCCCGGTTGTAGAACCGACGCCGACTGCTGGTCACACGCAGGCACCGGCTTCCCCGACCACCGCTCCTCCGACGGTTGCCCCGAAGCCTCCATCCACCGGAACCGGCGGCGGCTCAACCCCGGCGA
>JBATAT010000388.1:0-3878 GCA_049662005.1 Tepidiformaceae bacterium | reverse complement strand
CCCTCGATGCCGCCGTCCGCATCGATCCACGTCGAGCGGGCGATATCCCGAGCACCAAGGGAACGATTTAGCTCATTTCGATTTTGGATTTTGGGTTTAAGGATTGAAGGCCGCTCGCATACGGTCGCGCAATGGTCACCCCTCTCCCAAGCCTGGGAGAGGGGCCGGGGGTGAGGGCCTAACTTCCCGCGAGCGCCAGCTCTTCCCCCTGTGACCGGTCAACATTCCCGCGTGCAAGAGCCTCACAAACCCCCGCCCGGCACGTCTTGTCGTAAATGTGCTCCTGCCATTCCTCGGGGAAGGCTTTCATCGCGGTCTTGATCGTGGTCATCGCAAACTGGCCGTGGAAGCAGTTCGACCAGACGAGCGTGGTCACGAGCGTCTGCAATGTCTCCAGATCAACTTCGCGACCGCCGCCGGCCTGGATGCGCCGCATCACCTCGACTGCGCGCTGCGTTCCGCCGTGGCAGGTGGTGCAACGTCCGCAGCTCTCGTCCTCGCAGAAGGCGAGGAAGAACTTGCACATGTCGATCACGCAAGTGTTCTGGTCGAAGAACACGATGCCACCGCCGCCCAGGAACATCCCGAGTTCGCGGTAGGGGTCGAGCGTAAGCGTCAGGCTGCGGTTCGCCGTCGCGACACCAGAGAGCGGGCCGCCTGGCTGGAAGCCCTTCAGCGTCAGGCCTTCGCGCATGCCGCCGCACCACTGGTCAATGACGGTGCCAATGCTTGGGCCAAACGGGATTTCGACGCAGCCCGCCCAGTTCACAGAGCCAGAGAAGCTGAACATCTTGGTGCCCTTCTCCTTGGCTTCCGAGACCGAACTCCACCAGTGGGCGCCGTTGCGCATGATCATCGGTGCGTTTGCGTACGATTCGACGTTGTTTACGTTTGTGGGCTTATTCCAGAGCCCGGCCTGCGCCGGGAACGGCGGCTTGATCCGGGGCATTCCGCGGTAGCCATCGATCGAGTTGATCAATCCCGTCTCTTCGCCACAGACGTACGAACCCGCGCCACGGAAGACAACCATCTCGAAGTCTTTGCCACTGCCGAGGATGTCTTTCCCGAGGAGTCCCTTCGCATACGCCTGGTCCACCGCTTTCTGCATCCGTTCGAGGGCCAGCGGATATTCGTAGCGAATGTAGATGTAGCCTTCATCGGCGAGACCCGCGAGAGCGGCGATGAGCATCCCTTCGATGATGATGTGGGGGTCGCCCTCCATCAGGATGCGGTTCACCCAGGCGCCCGGGTCGCCTTCGTCGGCGTTGCACACGAGGTAGCGCGGGGAAGTGGTCGCGTTGCGCAGGAAGTCCCACTTGCGCCCGGCCGGGAAGCCACCGCCGGCGCGCCCGCCGAGGCCGCTGTCGACCATCTCCTTCACGATCGCTTCGGCGTCCATGCCGAGTGCCTTGCCGAAGCCGGCGTAGCCATCCTGGGCGATGTAGTGGTCGATGTTTTCCGGGTCGATCAGGCCGATGTTCGCCATCACGCGGCGAACCTGGCCCTTCATGAACGGGTGGTCGCTCAGCAGTGGAATTTCGGCGGTCGCGTTGCCTTCGACCACGCCGAGGGCCAGTTCGGGCATGTCGTTGCCGGCCGCCACGTTCTCGATGAACTCGTCGACGCGGTCAGGGGTGATGTTTCCGTAGAGGATCGTCTGGGTGCCGGCAGCCGAGCGCACGGTGACGCACGGTTCCATCCAGCAGAAGCCCCACGATCCGGTGATGCCAACGTCCGCGACCAGCTTCTTCGATTCGGCGGCGGCTTCGAGCTTCGCCAGCGTCTCATCGGCGCCGCGAGCCAGCGAGGACGTATCGAGTGTCACCCGGATGCGAATGCGACCAGACGACTGCTCGTTCGCCCAGGCAGTCTTCGCGGCCGAGATCATGGATTCGAGCTGAGCGTTCATTCGGCCGCCTCCTTCAGCTCGCGGACGAGTTCACGGGCCGATTCTGGGGTGAGGTTGCCCTTCACTTTGCCGTTTACCCACACCTGTGGGGCCTCGTGGCAGGTGCCCACGCACTGGCCCACGTGGAGGCCGATGGCATGACCCTCCGTCTGTTCGTTGAAGCCAATGCCGAGCTCATCCTGGATCGCATCGACGACAAGCTGGCCGCCGAGGACGCGGCAGGCAGGCCCACAGCACCAGGACACTTCGGTCTTCGCCGGTGCATGCATGCGAAAGTCGGTATAGAACGTGGCGGCGCCATAAATCAGCGCAGGCGAGCTGTTCAACTGGCGCGCGATGACATCGAAGGCGTTCTTGGGGATGTAGCCATATTTGTCCTGGACCTTATGGAGCGCCGGCATAACATGCCCGCGGTCAGGTTCAAATTCGGCAAGAAGTTCGCGCAGTTCGCGCAGTTCAGGTTCAGCGGTCATCGACCGGGCCTCGCTTGTGAAATCGAGCACACTATATCCCAAAGCAGGGCTTGAGGCGCGGCCGGTGCCGCAGTGTTACCTATCCTTTAATAGAGCAGCGATGCTGCCCCGCGCGACCAGCGCGGCGCTCCATGGCAACAGCGCCAGCGTGACCAGTGCCGCCGAGCCGCTGGTGAGTGCCGCGTGCCAGGCAACATCGAACGTCGGTTCGGGGCCACGCCAGGCCTGGATCGCGATCGCGTACGAAAACCCGAGCGACCAGCCAGCCACGACCAGCGGCCAGTGTTCGGCGGCGGCCATGATCGCGAGCTGGGCACGCCGCGTCCCCATCGAAAGGTAGAGGCCCGCTTCTGCCCGCCGGAACCAGGCCGCTACCAGAGCCAATCCGAACAACGCGAACGGTGCGGCGACCCAGCCGCGCTTCTGCGGTCGCGAATCCCACTCCGCCGCCGGGTCACGGGTGAACTCATCCGCCCGGCGGTAAGGCCGTACCGCAGGGTCGGCCGAACCTTCGGCGAACCGCGCCGCCAGCGAATCGCGTCCGGCCGCGTATGCCCCGGGTTCGAACTCGACCCAGCATTCGTCGAAGTTCCCCGACGGCGATACCGGGCTCAACGCCCAGCGTGCCGCCTGCGGGTTCCGGCGCGAGAAATCGCCCACTGCCGAAACGCGCACCGGTTCGCCCCCATCGAAGGTGGCGATGAGCCCCGCCCGCAGCCCGAGCTCGCTGGCCATCGCTGGCCCGATGACGAGGCCTGCTCCTGTCCCCAGCGCGTGGCGCGTGTCCCACACGCGGAGGATGCCGCCGGTCACGTCCAGCGCCTGGAAGAGCACCCCCGGCGCCGTTGGGAACGTGCTCTGTCCTGTCCCTTTCCACGCGCCGGCGGCTACCACACCGGGCGTCCCGTTCAGCGATTCGCAGCGTGACCCCGAGACGCCCGAACCTGGCACCGAGGCGATTGCGACGTACGCCCCGCCCTCCCGGTAGTCCCGGACGAACTGCGTCAGTTCCATGCCCTGCCGCAGTTCGAGAAATGCGAGCCCGCCGAACGCGGCCGCGCAGAGCGCCAGCATCGCCAGCGAGCGGAACGCATTCGCGCCGAGGTTCGCGAAACCCTCGTTGAGCAGCGAACCAATCCGCCAACCCCCCATCACCTGCCTGCTCCCTCCTCCGGCGAGGTTCGAGCCGCGAAAGGGGTTGGTGGTGATGGCAGCACCAGCCCGTCCATCACCCGGATGGTTCGTCCGCAGCGCGCGGCCACCTCCGGGTCATGCGTGGCGATGATGACCGCCGTGCCGATGGGCCGTTGTTCGATGAGTGCGCGCGAAACCTCCAGCGTCGTGGCGTGGTCGAGTTGTCCCGTCGGCTCGTCGGCGAGGATCCAGCGTGGCGCGGCCGCCAGTGCCCGGGCGATGCAGACGCGCTGCAATTCGCCGCCCGAAAGCAGCCGCGCCGGGCGCTGGGCGAGGTGGCCGACGCCGACCCGGTCCAGCTC
>JBATAT010000387.1:0-3030 GCA_049662005.1 Tepidiformaceae bacterium | reverse complement strand
GGGACGTTCCTGAAGCCGTGTTGCAGGGTGAGTCGAAGAGACTTCAGGCAGAATTGCACCGGATCGAAAGCCGGAGCGAGGACGTCGCGATAGCGGGTCAGCGTCCTTTCGACCTTCCGACTGTCCTCGAGATGCTTCCCTTGATTGCAGATCGTCTCGGAGCCTGGCTTCGCAAAGCCGGGAGCGATGACCTCGAGCTGGTGCTCCGCGCGCTCGACGTGAAGGTTAAGGCTACCCGCGATCGCGCAATGATCGAAGCCTCGGTGCCTCTTCCAGAGTCACTTCAGAATCTGGACTTAGTCGCCATTGAACAAACATCGGCATGACTACGTGGACGTAGCCTGGTTCGTTGTTGCCTTGTTCGTCGACGGGGCGGAAGACGCCCTGGGATGAGGGGCTGGTCATTTCGAGCGAGACTTTGCCGGTGAGGACGTTGAGGACGTCCTGGAGGTAGCGCGAGTTGAAGGCAATTTTGTTGGGGTCGCCTTCGATTTTGACGTCGACCTGGCCTTCATTGTTGCCGATTTCATCGGCGCGGGCGCTGATGGTCATCTGGCCGGGTTGGCCAGCTTCGCCGGCGTTGATCTGGAGGCGGATGATGCCGCTTCCATCGCGGGCGAAGATCGCGGCGATGCGGGTTTCGCGCTTGAATTCGTCGACGTCGACGACGATCTTGGTGCTGTATTCGGCCGGGATGAGCTGGTTGTAGTTGGGGAAGGTGCCCTGGATCAGCTGGGCGACCATTTCTACGTCGGTCATTGCGAAGAGAATCTGGGTGCGCTGGGGGTTGATGCGCATCTCGACCGGTTCGTTCGATTCGCCGACAAGACGGGAGAGTTCGCGGAGGGCGCGGCTGGGGACGATGACTTCGACCGATTCGCCCGGGGCTTCGGTTAACGTTATGTCTGCGACGGCGAGGCGGAAGCCGTCGGCTGAGGCGAGAGTGAGGCGGGTGCCATCGGTTTTGACGTGGACACCGGTGAGGACGGGGCGAGAGTCGTCGGTGGCGGCGCCAAATTCGACGCGTTCGATGGCGCGGCGGAGCGCTTTGGGGTCGAAGGTAACGGTGACGCCATCGCGAATCTCGGGGATGCGCGGGAAGTCCTCGGAATCCATGGCGTTGATCGTCGAATCGTTGCGTGCGCATTCGAGGCGGAGTTGGCGGCCGTTGCCCGGGACTTCGATCGAGACGGTGGCGGGTGGCAACTGGGCGACGAAATCGCCGATGAGCCGGGACGGGACGGTGGTTGCACCCTCTTCGTCGATCTTGGCGCCGATCCACGCGGAAATGGAGATATCGAGATCGGTTGCGGCGAGCTTGAGCCGGCCGCGGTCGGTCTGAAGGAGGACGTTCGCTGTTATGGGCAGCGTCGAACGCGCGGCCACGGCGCGGCCAACGATCGAGAGCCCGCGCTGTAGGTTTTCCTGGAGGACCTGGACTTTCATGTGTTCACCCGCCTGATCCAATTCGAGGACCGCTTCGTAGTATAGGAAGAAGCGCAGGCCCGGAAAAGGTGAGTGCATAAGCTCATGAACATTTAACGCTAACTCGGAACCGACATAATTCGCTGTCGAGTCGGAAGGATTCACCGGGGGCCACGGTTCCGATCGACCTGCAGGGCCGGAAGTCGAACATCCACCCGTGGGTTCGCTGGCGCAGAAAGTGGTTCGAGACAACGCAGGGAACGAGAGGCGAGAATGGAGCCGAAGTCCGATTGGGCTGTGGGAGCAGACAGATGTCAGATTCACAGGCAGAGAAGGCGAAGCGATTCAAGGCGCTACACGAAGCGTCGGGATCGTTCATCATTCCGAACCCCTGGGATGGTGCGACGGCGCGGATCCTCGAACGGTTGGGCTACCAGGCGCTGGCGACATCGAGTGGCGCGTGTGCTGCCACCTTCGGGCGGCGTGACGGGCAGATCTCCCGCGACGAGGCGATGGTGCACTCGCAGTTGATCGTCGAATCGACTTCGCTACCGGTCTCCGCCGACCTGGAGAAGGGTTTCGGCGATGACCCGAAGACGGTGAACGAGACGATCCGGATGGCCGCAGACGTCGGGCTGGTCGGTGCTTCAATTGAGGATGCGACGCGGGATCCTGAGAATCCGCTGTACGCGTTCGACCTGGCGGTGGAACGCGTGGCGGCAGCAGTCGAGGCGGCGCGGAGCCTGCCGTTCCCGTTCATGCTGGTCGCGCGGGCGCACAACTTCATGGGAGGGGGCTCGGACCTCGATGAGACGATCAAGCGGCTGCAGGCGTTCGAAAAGGTTGGCGCGGACGTTCTCTTCGCACCCGGCCTGCCCACTATTGAAGCGGTCGAAGCGGTGTGTAAGTCCGTCTCGAAGCCGGTGAACTTCATGGTCGGCATTCCGCATCTCTCGTTCTCGGTCGCGGAACTGACCGCGGCGGGAGTGCGACGAATCAGCCTTGCGACGTCGCTGCATCGGGCGGCGATGGACGGCTTCATTGAGGCTGCGAAGGAGGTCAAGGAGCAGGGGACTTTCGGGTACGTGGACTCTTCGGTGTCGAGCCGCGAGCTTGCGGGGTATCTCCCGGGCTAGGCGTGCTTCGCTACCCACGCGCGCAAGGCCGCCTCGGTGCTATCGAAGGCGATTTCGGCCCAGGGAATTTCCTCGGGGGCGAACCAGCGGAACTCTGTTGTTTCGTCGCCGACGGCCGCTTCTCCGATGGCCTCGGCCTCATAAACAATGACGACCACGCCGGGTTCGACGCGCGTGAAGACGCCGAGCAGTCGGAGGTTCCTGACCTCGAGTTGGAGTTCTTCACGAGTTTCGCGGATGGCCGCTTCTTCGGCGGTTTCGCCGACATCCATGTAGCCGCCGGGAAAGACCCAGAAGCCACGACGCGGTTCGATATCGCGGCGGCCGAGCACGATCCTGCCGTCGGCGCGAACCGGAATCGTGCCAGCGACAGGGCGTGGATTGAGGTAGTGCACAAAATTGCAGCCCATGCAGACCATGCGGCGTTGGTGGTCGCCCTCGGGGACTGCGGATGTCAGGCGCTCGCCGC
>JBATAT010000386.1:0-15476 GCA_049662005.1 Tepidiformaceae bacterium | reverse complement strand
GCGTGAGCGCTGCCGTCCGCAAGCAGCAACAGGAGCACCCGAAGGATGCGAACGATTACTCGGTCCGCCTCGAACTCCAGGCCGACTGCCTCGCCGGCGTTTGGGCCCACAACACGTACGAAAACGTCGTCCTCGAACGCGGTGATATCGACGAAGGCCTCGCAGCTGCTGCAGCCGTCGGAGACGATCGCTTACAGAAGCAGGCCGGAGCCGAAGTCAACCCCGACACCTGGACCCACGGCAGCTCAGAACAGCGAAAGAAGTGGTTCACCCAGGGCTACGAAAGTGGCGATGCCAATTCATGCGATACCTTCAGCGGCGGGATTTAGCGGTCGCTGCGTGTCGGTCGTAGGCCACAAGTGGTAGAGGTGTCGCCCGCTTGCTTGCCGGGTCCGCCGGGTGCTCAGATTCGGAGGCTCTCGTAGACCGCATCGACGAGGGCGATGTTCCGAGGGTCGCGCCACGAACGTCCGGCGCGGTTGCAAACGTACCCGAAGGCGATGTGCGCATCCGGATCGGCGAAGCCGAGCACCGCACCGTTCCCGTAGTGCCCGAACGATCGCCGCCCTGTGCCCAACGGTCGCACACCAGGATTCGTGAGCTGGAAGCCAAGACCGAACCGGTTCGGCCGCCCCAGGACGGCGTCTTCGCCATCGGCGTGTATCTCGATGGCTTCGTCACGAACCGTCGCATCGAGGATGTGGTGGCCATTCCAGTTGCCGCTATCCGTCCCCAGCGCGCCGAAAATGGTGGCAATGGCACGGGCATTGGCGTGCCCGCTCGTCGATGGGTACACCGAAGCACGCCAGATCCGGCTGTTTGTCCCTGCATCCGGGAGGGATGGCGGGTTGCGATAGGCGAGCAGACGTCCCAGTTCGATTCCCGTGACCTTCGCCGGATCGACCTCAAGCCACGGTCGATCATTCGCTTCGTCCGCCGAGCGCGCATAGGGCACCCACTCCGCAACTCGATGGTCGAGTTCCGGGCCGAAGCCGAAATAGAAATCGATACCCAGCGGCGCCGCGATCTCTTCCTGGAGGTAGCGGTCGATGCTCCGGCCGTCCACTCGCCGGACGATCTCACCAATGAGGAAGCCGTACGTGTTCGTGTGATAGCCGAAGTTCGTGCCCGGCTCCCACCACGGCGCCTGCGCGGCAAGTTCCGCGCACATGCCATCCCAGTTCGTCAGGTTGTAGCCCGCTGGCAGGAGCCTTTCGACAGCCTGCAACCCTGCTTTGTGCGCCATCAACGTTCGCACCGTTACGGATTGTTTGCCTGCCTGGGCGAACTCTGGCCAATAACGGGCCACCGGCGCATCGAGTTCGATAAGACCGCGCTCGACCAGTTGCAACAGGCAGACGGCTGCCACCGCCTTGCCGATCGACCAGACGTTAACGATCGTTTCGCGCGTCCATGGCGCCGCACGCCCTGGATCCTGGAATCCGCCCCAGAGGTCAACCACCAGTTCGCCATCCAGCGCCACCGCGATAGCCGCTCCGATCTCCTCATGGGCGGCGAAATTGGCTTCGAACGCCTCTCGAACCTGTTCGAAACGAGGATCGCAGATGCCGTCGGCCCTCATCGGGATCCAGTCCAGGCTGCTGGCAGCCGGTGCGCAGCCCCCACCTGGTATCGTTTCACGAGCCGGTTTCGAGCTTCTTCACTTCGTCGATTACCCCGAGAAGCATGCGAATGTCGACGCGGTCGCCAGGCTTCGCGCCCTTGTAGATGCCTTCGGCGGCGACCCGGCCCTCGGTCACCTTATCCGGGACATCCTTCAGTGCGTACGCGATGCGAAAGTACGGCGTCCCATGAATGTCATACGGCTGGATTGCGGCAAGAATAGCTTCCATGGAGCCATTCTACCGTTCGTCCGCGCCTGTAGCCGAAAACCTGACGTGCGCAGCTAACAGCCCGGCAGCCGCTCCCGCAGCGCTTCGATCAGCCCGGCAATGGGCACCCGTACCTGTTCCTGCGAATCACGCTCACGGATGGTTACAGCATCGTCGCCCGGCTCGCCATTTTCGCCCACCGTCTGGAAATCGACCGTGATGCAAAGCGGTGTACCTATTTCGTCCTGGCGGCGGTAGCGGCGCCCGATCGACTGCGTCTCGTCGTACTGAGCCATGAACATCGAGCGAACCGTATCGAACACCTTGCGCGCGGTTGGCCGCAGCGCTTCGTTCTTCGAAAGCGGCAGGACCGCAACCTTGATCGGCGCGATGTTCGGCCGGAACTTGAGGACGACTCGCTTCTCGCCCTTCTCGTCGAGCTCCTCGTTGTATGCCTCGAGCATCGTCACAGCGATGGTTCTTGTCAGGCCAGCCGCAGGCTCGATCACCCACGGCACCAGGTGCTGCTTTGTCTCTTCGTCGAAGTACGTCAACGGATGGCCGCTTTCAGCACCGTGCGCCTTCAGGTCGAAATCGGTCCGGGCCGCGATGCCTTCGAGTTCGCCCCATCCCCACGGGAACAGATACTCGACGTCGGCCGTACCGGCGCTGTAGTGCGAGAGTTCCTCCTTATCGTGGTAGCGAATGCGCAGACGCGACTCGTCGATTCCGAGCGTGTCGCGATACCACGCGAGGCGCGTGTCGATCCACTCGCGGTGCAGCGCGAGGTACTCTTCCGGGTTATCCCTGTCCTTCGGCGGAAAACAGAAGTACTCCATCTCCATCTGCTCGAACTCGAGTGTCCGGAAGATGAACTTGCCCGGCGTGATCTCGTTGCGAAAGCTCACCCGGCTCTGGGCGATACCAAAGGGGAGCTTCCGCCGCATCGAGTTCACGACGTTCTCGAAGTTGATGAAGATGCCCTGGGCCGTCTCCGGCGGCAGGTAGGCGACGCTCGCTTCGTCCGTGACCGTCCCAACCTGCGTCTTGAACATGAGGTTGAACATGCGCGGCTCGGTCAGTTCGCCACCATCGAACGGACAGACAATCGCCCCGGCAGCGTTGCGCTTGATTTCGCCGTAGTCACCCTCTTCGAAGTGGTCCATCCGGAATCGGCGCTGGCACTTCTTGCAGTCGACAAGTGGATCGCCGAACGTCGCAACATGGCCGCTGGCCACCCAGACGCGTGGGTGGGTTAGGAGTGACGCATCGAGCCCGACGACATCGTCCCGATCGCGGACCATCGCCTTCCACCAGGCTTCGCGGATATTGCGCTTGAGTTCGACCCCGAGCGGGCCGTAATCGTAGGTGTTCGCGAATCCGCCATAGATTTCGGCGGCAGGGAAAACGAACCCCCGCCGCTTGGCAAGCGAGACGATCGTATCGAGGTCTTTAGCGGGCACGGAAGCAGTCCTTCAAACGGCGTCAGCGCACCTGGCAGGCGCGCCGCGAAAGTCCAGCCTACCAGAGCCCCGCCTAACGCTTTGCCGCGTTGGCCCCCAAACGTGTGCAGTTCGGGCCAGGTCGACCGCAGGCCCTGATTACCGGAACTGCGAACCTCCGGCGCCGCGGAGCCGCGGATCAAGCAGGTCTCGAAGTGCATCGCCCAGCATGTTGAAGCCGAAAACGGCGAGGCTCAGGGCGATGCCGGGCGCGAGAGCTAGCCACGGAGCCTGGGTCATCCACGCGCGCGCCTCCCGGTTCAGCATGCCCCCCCACGAGGGCACATTCGGCGGCACGCCGAATCCGAGGAAGCTGAGCGAAGCTTCGAGCAAGATCGCCGTGCCGAAGCCAAGCGTCGCGAGCGTGATCACCGGCGCCATCACGTTCGGGAGAACGTGCACGAAGATCATCCGCGTGTTGCCACATCCGACGGAGCGCGAAGCCTCGATAAAGGTCATCTCTTTCACGGTTAGCACCGTACTTCTGATTATTCTGGAGGAACCAACACCAAGGAGAATACCGATCGTGACAACCAGCAGAATGACCTGCGTGGAAAGGATGCCTTCCTTCGGCAGGCCCGGGGCATGAGAATCCCGGAAGATCGCGATTACCGCGAGTAGGAAGATCAACCCCGGGAAGGCGATGAACGCATCCACGATGCGCTGCGAGAGCATATCGAGCCAGCCCCCGAAATAGCCGCTAACTGTGCCAACGCTGAGTGAAAGGATGATTGATGTCACCACCGACAGAAAGCCGACCCACATCGAAACCCGCGCGCCGTTCAGCACTCTCGCGAACACGTCACGTCCCAGGTTGTCGGTGCCGAACGGATGGGCGAGTGACGGGCCGATGAGCCGTGTACCCGCACCAAGTTCGTTTGGTCCGTAAGGGACGAACGACGCCCCGATCGCCGCAATCGCCATCACGACGACAATCAGGCCGCCAACGAGCCCTAATGGTTTCTCCTTGACCAACCGGCGAAGAACGTCTACCCAGCCGGGAACCCTGCGACGCATCGCTCGCGCGTCGATGCCGAGATCCAAGTTGGTAATGCCCGGTTCCTGAGTCATAACGATCCTTTCGGCGGACTACGAATACCGGATCCGCGGGTCCAACCATGCATAGGACAGATCAACCACGAGGTTGACGATGACGATGACAATGGCCAGGACGAGGACCACCCCCTGGACGCTCGGGTAGTCGCGCTGAAGGATGGCGCCAACGAAGTAGCGCCCGACCCCGGGCATGTTGAAGATGGTTTCGAGGATGATCGTGCCGCTAATCGCCGTCCCAACCTGGAGCCCGACGACCGTAATCACCGGGATCAGCGCGTTCTTCAGCGCATGGCGAAGGATAACGGAGCGCTCGCGGAGGCCTTTCGCCCACGCAGTCCGGATGTAATCCTGACGCAATACTTCGAGCACCATTGTCCGCGTCAGTCGCATCACGCCGCCGCCGAGTGCGAGCCCGAGGAGCGTCGCCGGCGCGAGGAAGTAGTAAACGTGGGCGATCGGCCCGTCGCTCCACCCTTTGTAGATGAGCGGGGGCGTCCAGCCCCATTTGGGCCCGAAGACGATGATAATTGTCGCGGTGAAGAAGTAGGGCACCGAAAGCGCCAGTATGGCGAAACTCCGCGAGATGTAGTCGCTGATCGTGTCCTGCCGGATTGCCGAGAGCACCCCGATCGGCAGAGAAATAACGAGCCCGATCAGGATCGCGAGAAATCCGAACTCCATCGTCACCGGCAATCGCTTTTCGAGTTCCGTAGTCACCGGGGTGGTCGTCCACGGTGACTCGCCCAGATCGCCGCGCATTACCTTCCACGTGTACTTTACGAATTGCGTCGGTATCGGCTCATCGAGCCCAAGCTGCTTTTCGAGCTGAATGCGATCTTCCGCTGTCGAGTACGGCCTATCGGCCAGGATCGTATCGACGAGGCTCCCTGGCACAAGGCGCAGCATCATGAACGTCATGAACATGACAAGCAGAACGGTCGGCACAGCGAGCAACACTCGCCGAATGATGTAGTTCGTCATTCGCTAGGCCTCGAAATTCCCGGACGATGGCGCTCCGAGCAGAAAGTCATTGCGCCGTCGTCCGGGCAGGGGAAGCTCAGGCGTCGAGCCATGCGGTGGCTTTGCGGCCGTCGTAGAGGTCGGTCGGGTAGAACCAACCCTTTATCTTCTTGTCCACGAAAATGTGGTTGTTCGTCGTGTACATGAACTTCATCGGAAAATCGCGAACGATCTTCTCTTGGACGTCCTTGACGATCGCCTGGCGTTTTGGCGTGTCCAGTTCGACCGCCTGCTTGTCCACCAGGTCGAAAATCTCCTCGTTGTAATGCTTGAAATAGGTCGAGTTCCGCCCGAAATACGAGGAGAGGTTTTCATCCGGGTCCGGGTTGTTCAGCGGCGTGTGGTGCGAGAACACATAATCATATGCGTACGTCTGATTGTAGTAAGCCGCCAGTTCCATCGGTTGGAGCGAGATTTCGACGCCAATCTTCGACAGCTGCTCTTTAAGAACTTCCGCGATCTGATCGGATTGCGGGCTGCCCGTCGCCCAGATCATTGGGCCTTCAACCTTCGGGTTGCCGGCCGCCGACATCAGGTCTTTCGCCTTCTTGAGATCGAAGCCCGCAATCTCGTCCTTCAAGGCCCAGAGCGGATAGATCGGAAGGATCGGTCCGTGCGCGAGGACGCCATCGCCCGAGAACACCAGATCCAGTACCTGCTGCGGATCGACCGCCCGTACGATAGCCTCGCGAACCTTGATGTCGTCGAAGGGCGGCTTATACGGCTTCTCCTTGGTGGTCGGCTGCATCCGCATCTGCTTCCAGAACTGGCTTGGCACCGCGCGGTACTCAGAATCCGCGCCACGCGCGTCCTTGAGTCGCTGCAATTGCGACTGTCCATAGACCCCTGCGTCCACTTGCTTGTTGATGTAGAGCGTCGCGGCTGTATCTGGGTCGACGGCGATCAGATAGCTGATCGCATCCAGGTATGGGAGTTCCGGATCCCGATAGTTCGGGTTCTTCACCAGGTCAATCTTGACGTCCTTCTGCCACTCCTTGAAAAGGAAAGGGCCGGTGCCGATCGCGTGTTCGGTGAGGTCCCCGTACTTCTCCACCGTCGCCCGATCGATCATCAGCGTCCATGGACTCGCGATGTAGCTCATGAACGGCGCGTACGGCGCCTTCGTTTTAAACGTTACCGTGTAGTCGTCCGGAGTCTCGATGCTATCGAGCTTGCCCTTGAAGTAGTAGGCATGCTGGAACTTCCCGGCTTCGTCGGTGGACTGGCGCTCGATCGAGTATTTCACGTCGGCCGAGGTGAATTCCCGGCCATTCGCCGGCTCCGTGTCGTGGAATTTCACCCCCTTCTTGAGTTTGAAGGTGAAAGTCTGGGGATCCGGCTGCTCCGGCATCGCATCCGCGAGTTCCGTTTCGATTTTCGAAAAGTCCGGCGACCACTTCAACAGGGCCTCGTTAGTCAGGTCCGTGACGGCCGTGTTGTAAGGGAACGTGTCGAAATATGGGTCGAGGCTTCGTGGAGACCCCCCCATGTGCAGTCGGAACGTTCCCCCCTTCTTTGGTTTTTCGGTGCTCGGCGTAGCGCCACCCGGCACGGTCGCAGCGGAAGTCGGACTGCCGCCACTGGCGTCGTCGTCGTCGTCATCGTCGCCACAACCGACCAGTGCGGCTGTACCAAGCCCAACGGCCGCGAGGCTCGAACCTCGAAGCAGAGAACGGCGCCGCAGCCGCCGCTTCCAATAGTTGGTTTCGTCTGACATTCGCGTTTCCCTCCTCATGCCGCCGACCGGCGACCGGTCGAACACGCGCACTCTACCCGACGAGAAGGAGATGTCAACGAAGGTTAAATACCTGGTATTGAATAGTTTGCACGAACGTTACAGACGCTGAAAGTCAGGAACCGGTCGGACGCCTCGCCACCCGCGCAACCACCTCCGCTGCCTCGAGCGGAATTTCAAAGCGCTTCACCCGAGAAGTCGCCCCGGAGATGAGCACCACGTCGCGCGGCGGGAGCCCCAATGCCTTCGCCAGTAACCGCGTTACCGCCGCGTTGGCGGCGCCATCCGCGGGCGGCGCTGTGACACGGACGATGAGCGTGCCACTCTCGTCGAAGCCCGCGACCAGGTTCCGGCTCGAACGCGGGCTAACCCGGACGGTGAGGTGCATGGTGCAAGGCTACTCGATGCGAAACCTCGCCAGTACGTGAGGCCCCCGGTAAGTTCAACAGCCACCTGTCACTTGGGACTAGAACATTTGTTTGCTATTCGATATGATGCCGCTCGACGGTCCCGTGCGCCCACAGGTGCGCCAGGCCGAACACAGCAGACGCGGTGATCCATGGCAGAGAACGACCGGGCCCGGGCGCTCGAACTTGCGCTTTCCCAGATTGAAAAGCAGTTCGGCCGCGGCGCCGTCATCAAGCTCGGTGCGGAAGGCGCCGCCCCAATCGACGTCATTTCGTCGGGTTCACTCGCGCTCGATATCGCCCTTGGCGTTGGCGGCATTCCCCGGGGCCGGGTAACGGAGATTTTCGGGCCCGAATCTGCCGGAAAGAGCACGCTCGCCCAGCACATCATGGCGGAGGCCCAAAAAGGCGGTGGCACCGCCGCGTACATCGATGTCGAACACGCGATGGATCCCGGCTATGCCCGCGATCTCGGAATCAAGCTCGAAGACCTGCTGGTCAGCCAGCCAGACACCGGCGAACAGGCGCTCGAGATCTGTGAGGCGCTCGTCCGCTCGAACGCTGTCGATATCATTGTTGTGGACTCAGTCGCGGCGCTTGTTCCTCGTGCCGAGATCGAAGGCGACATGGGCGATTCGCACATCGGCCTCCAGGCGCGCCTCATGTCCCAGGCACTCCGAAAGCTGACCGCAACCATTTCGCGCACGAGCACTTCTGTCATCTTTATTAACCAGCTCCGCGAGAAGGTCGGCATCGTCTTCGGCAATCCGGAAGTGACCCCCGGTGGCCGTGCGTTGAAGTTCTACTCGTCCGTCCGGATCGACATTCGCCCGGTAGAGTCCATCAAGCGCGGCACCGATGTCGTCGGGCGGCGGGTAAAGGCAAAAATCGTGAACAACAAGGTCGCGGCGCCGTTCCGGCAGGCAGAGTTCGACATCATGTTCCAGCCCCCGCGCGGAATCAGCCGCGCCGGCGACATCGTCGACCTCGGTGTCGAGTATGGCGTGCTCACCAAAGCTGGCGCCTTCTACAGCTTCGGTGATATGCGCATCGGCCAGGGCCGCGAAAATGCCAAGCAGTTCCTCGATGACAACCAGGAGCTGGCCATGACCATCGAGGGCGACATTCGGCGCGAGGCTGGCCTTCCCGGTGGCTCTGCGCCAAAATCCACGCCGGAGCCTGTAGGCGTCGGGTAACCCTGGACCATATGGACGAACCTCCCAGTCCCACAATTATCGAAATCCGCTCGGCCAGGCGCGGCAGGCAACGCCTGCTCTCGCTTTCGGATGGCCGCGAGTTCCTCTTCAGTGACGAGGCCTGCGAGCGCTGTGGCGTGGCCGAAGGCCAGGAAGCGACGCCGGAGCTCCTGTCGAACCTCGACCGTTCTGAACAACGCGTGAATGCGCACGACGCCGCCCTGCGCCTGCTCGCCAGCCGGCCCCGAAGCGAAACCGAAATGCGTAACCGCCTGGCGATGCGAGGCGTGGAACCATCCGCTATCGATGATGAGGTTGAACGGCTTCGGAATTCGGGCTTGTTGGACGACCAGAAGTTTGCGGAGGCCTGGGTCGAAGATCGCAAACGAGCCTCCCCCCGCGGCCAGCGCATGCTTCGCTATGAACTGTTGGGCCGCGGTATTGATCCGGCCGCGGCCGAACAGGCGACGAGCGATATTGACGACCGCGAAACGGCAATCGGTCTCGCGAGGTCTCGTGCAAGGCGGTCGCCGATAACCAGCTACGAGGCATTCTTCGCCAAAGTGGGTGGCTTTTTGCGCCGGCGGGGATTCGATTACGAAGTGACCGCTGATGCGACCCGCCTCGCGTGGGCAGAGATCGTCGCCGAACGCGAAGCAGGCAATGCACCGGCCGAAGCCGGCCTGGCCGACTGAATTTCCCAGCGCTGAACCATTCTGGCAGAATCAACCGTACGAATGAGGTGGCAATCCCAAGCGATGGGTGCTGCCGAGGAGATTTTGCAATGGAACTACGATTTAGCGACGCCGACGAAAAGCTGCGGCAAGAAGTCCGCACATTCTTGCTCGCCAACAATGGTCGCGATGGCGAAGCTGGCGGCAGTCAGCTCGGAAGCCGCAGCGATGAGGAGTTCGAATTCGCCAAGGGCTTCAATAAGAAGCTTGCCGAGCGCGGCTGGATAGCCCCCGCATGGCCGAAGGAATACGGCGGACTGGGCGCCTCCATCTACGAGCAGATGGTCTTCAACGAAGAGTTTGGCTACTGGGGCGCTCCCGATACGGGCACCCGCGGCTTTGGCGTCGGCATGATCGGCCCAACCCTCATCATCCACGGCAGCGAAGAGCAGAAGCAGAAATACCTCCCGAAGATCACCAGCGGCGAACACATCTGGTGCCAGGGCTATAGCGAACCTGGTGCTGGTTCCGACCTTGCCAGCCTCCAGACCCGTGCCGTCCGCGATGGCGATGATTTCATTATCAATGGCCAGAAAATCTGGACCTCCGGCGGGCACCGCGCCAACCAGATGTTCACCCTCGTCCGGACCGATCCGGAAGCCCCGAAGCACCGCGGCATCAGCTTCCTCCTGATCGACGACATCATGAACGCCCCGGGCCTCACGATTCGCCCGCTCATCAACATGGCCAACCGCCACCACTTCAACGAAGTCTTCTTCGAAGACGTCCGTGTCCCCGCCCGAAACCTCGTCGGCGAAGAGAACCGCGGCTGGTACGTCGGCATGACCCTGCTCGATTTCGAGCGCTCTGGCATCGGGACCACAGCGTCGCAGAAGCGAACCCTCGAAGAACTCGCCAAGAACCTGCGCGAAGGCTCGAAAGAGCGCAAGGAACAGTACCGTCTGAAACTTGCCGATCATGTGGTGGCCAACAACGTCGGCCGCTTCCTTGGCTACCGGATTGGCTACATCCAGGCGAACGGGATGGTCCCGAACTACGAAGCTTCCGTCGTCAAGATCTTCCAGTCCGAACTTGGCCAGCGCATCTACAACTTCGGGGTGAACATGCTCGGCATGAGCGGCCAGATGATGCCCGAAGAATCTCGTGCCCCGATGAACGGCGACATGCCCGAATCGATGCTGATGGCTGTCCCTTCGACCATCTACAGCGGCAGCAACGAAATCCAGCGGAACATCATCGCCACGCGTGGCCTCGGCCTCCCGCGCGGCTAGGCCCGAAACCCGCTCCAATCGATACGGCGCCCAACTGGGCGCCGTTTTCGTTTCCCGCACGCACTCGGTGGGTAGAATCGAACGGTGTTGACCTCCGGCGGCTTCGAACGCCGCCTCTCCGCGACCGGCCTGACGGCCCTGGGCGTGATGCTCGTCTTCTTCGGTGGCCTCGCCTACTGGCAGGTGTTCCGGACGGACCTCGCGAACGAGGACCGGAACCCGCGCGTCCTCTCTGCGTTTTACGATCCTTCACGCGGTAGCATCCTCGACCGCGATGGGAATGTGCTCGTGGAAACGCTCGGCGATGGCACTCGCTACTACCACGATGCATCCGTCGCCCAACTCGTCGGATACCTCGACCCACGATATGGCTCTCAGGGCATCGAATTGGCCTTCAACGACGTGCTCTCTGGCACCGCACCATCGGGCTGGGACGGTGCCATTCGGGCCGAATTCGATCGCGAGCGCCCCGCCGGGAATGACGTTGTCCTCACCATCGACCCGGCGGTGCAGGCCGCAGCGGCTGCCGCACTGGGCTCGCAAAAGGGCGCCGTTGTCGCGATCGACCCGCGCAACGGCGAAGTTCTTGCCATGGTCAGCGTCCCCACCTACGACCCCGGGTCGCTCGCAACGGCGGGACAGGATCTCTTCGAAGACCCGAATTCGCCATTGTTGAATCGCGCGACCCAGGGCCTCTATCCACCCGGTTCGACCTTCAAGACGGTGACCGCGTCGGGCATTCTCGAGCGAAAGATCGCGACCCCCGAGACGATCGTCACCTGCCCCGGCGAAATCGTCATCGATGGCTTCCCGATCTCCTGTAGCAACACTGCCGAAGGCGTCGGAACCTATCCCTTTAAGAGCGCCTTCACCTTCTCCGTCAACGCCATCTTCGCCGAACTCGGCGTGAAGCTTGGCTGGGCCGGGCTTACCGACATCGCCCGGAGGTACGGGTTTGATTCCGCCCTCGATTTCACACTCGAAACGGCCCCAAGCCAGCTGCATCGCAAGGATTCGAAAACCACGAAGACGCTCCTCGCATCCACCTCCTTCGGGCAGGGCGAACTGCTGGCCACTCCGCTCCAGATGGCCGAAGTCGCCGCAACGATCGCGAACGGCGGGGTCCGCATGCGGCCACACCTGACCCTGGCAGAACAACGCAACGGCAAGTCTCTCGGGCCCATCGAGCCGTCGTCTTCGACCCGTGTGATCAGCGACCAGCTGGCCGCGACGATGCGCGAGTTCATGGTCTCGGTCGTCGCCAACGGCCAGGCCAACGGTGTCAACAACCTTGGCGTAGCGGTAGGCGGCAAGACCGGTACTGCCGAAGCCGGCGATGGAACCTCTCACGCCTGGTTTATCGCGTTCGCGCCCGCCGAAGCGCCAACGGTTGCAGTCGCTGTGGTGGTCGAAAATGGCGGTCGCGGTGGCGTCGTTGCCTCGCCCATTGCCGGGCAAGTTCTCCGGGCGGCGCTCGCCCGATGACTCAACCCTCGTCCCGCTTCGAACGATTCCTCGAGCGAGCCGCCGGTCTCGGCTTGAACACGTCCATCCACCCCGCGACGCTGCTCCAGCAGGTCCAGGACGCCGCTGTAGCTTCAGTGACCGAAAGCGCCATCGCCAACGCCTACACCATTTCCATCGCAGCCGCCGACCTGCGAACGCTTCGGCCCCACCTCGACGAACTTCGCGGTGCCATCATCCCGATGCTCGCCGAACTGGCAACGAGCCGGCGATTGAGCCGCGCCGGGCCATGGGAGGTCGAATTCGTTGCCGGCGACGGCCTCGTGCCCGGGCAATCGCAGATACGATCCTGGTATCGCAACCCGCGCGCATCCGGCTCGAGTGCCGCACCGGCGCAAACCCAGGTCATCCGGCGGCTCCGAAACGCATTCCTTGATGTGTCCGGGTTAGGCCGCGTGCGCCTGACCCACACGCCGTTCACGATCGGCCGCACCGCTGATTGCGACCTGGCCATCCCTGACCTCGAGATTTCTCGCCGCCACGCCCGTATCGAGTCAACCCCCGAGGGTCTGGTGATTAACGACCTCGGCAGCCGGAATCGCATCACCGTCCTCGGTGAGACGGTCGAGGCGGCGCCTCTTGTCGCGGGAACCCCAATCCGGCTAGGCTCGACTGAGATCACGCTGGAGTTCGATCCATGACCGGCGCGACCGAACTCCTGCTCCTCCGGCTCGGATTGATCGCGGTCATCTTCGTGTTCATCGCGGTAGTTTCATTGAGCCTCCGTGGAAGCTTCGCGATGCCGCTGCGAAGCACCCAGGGCAGCGCCCGGCCCCGAAACTGGCGGATGGTCGTCGTCGGGCCTGGTGAAAGCGGACTTGCCCGAGGTGCTGAGTTCGCGCTCGCCGGCAACATGCTCATTGGCCGCGACGGACGTGCCGGGATAATCCTCCCGGACGCTTCGGTCTCGACCCGGCATGCCACGGTCGAGCGTGCCGGAGGCGCCTGGCGCCTGGCCGACCTCGGCAGCACGAACGGCACCTTCGTCGACGGCCGCCGAATCGGCGAACGCGGCGTAACCGTCCGTCGAGGCGCGAAACTCACCTTCGGGAACGTCGTCCTTCAGCTCGAATCTGACTGACGCAGCCCGGCGATACCGCAAAGGAGCCCGAGCAGCGCGAAGTTCACAACCAGGCTCGAACCGCCGTAGCTGATGAACGGAAGCGTGATGCCGGTCGTCGGGATCACGCGCAGGTTGCCCCCGATGATCACGGCCGCCTGGATCGCGAAGATGAGGCTCACTCCCGTGCAGAGCAGACGACCGAACTGCGTCGGCGCGCGCAACGATGCATGCAAGCCGGCATAGAGCAGTGTTACATAAAGCATGATGATACCGATCGCTCCGGCGAGGCCGAGTTCCTCGGCGATGGCACTGAAGATGTAGTCGGTCGCCGCTGCCGGGATCGCATCGGGCTGCCCCAGCCCCAACCCTTCACCCGTGATGCCTCCCGCCTGGATTGCATAGGTCGATTGCAGGGTCTGGTATCCCGAACCCGCTGGATCGTTCCCTGGATTGAGCCATACGTCGATCCGGACCTGCGCGTGGTTGAACGCGAAGTATCCCGCGAATCCGGTGATTGCCAGCAGGGCCAGCCCACCGGCGAGGTAGCGCGCGCGGCCCGTCGCAAGGAAAACCATGCTCACGCTCAGCAGCACAAGCAGTGCAATCGATCCGAGGTCCCTGAGAAGCGCCAGTGCCGCAATTGTCGCGAAAAGGAGCGCGATCAGGGGAACAAGGTAAGGGAGGTTCGAATACGTTCGCGTGCCAAGCTTGATTTTCGGGGTGGCAAGAACCGCCCCGCGTTCGGCCAGGTACCCGGCAAGGAAGATGACCACGAAGAACTTGATCAGTTCGGTCGTCTGGATCGTTTGCCCGGCGACCACTACCCACAGGCGGGCGCCGTTGAAGGTCGTCCCGAAAAGGCCCGTGAAAACGAGCAACCCGAGGGCAATCGCGCCCGAAGTGTACGTGTATCGGCGAAGCAGTTCGTGCCGCCTCCCGAGCCACGCACAGGCCCCGAATGCCACGATCCCAACGGAAACCCAGTTGGCCTGGTCCTGGGCCGAATCCGGAGCCAGCCGAATCACGAAGGCCAGCCCGACGGCGGCCAGGAAGCAGGCGATGGCATACGCTTGCGCGGGTGCTCGCGGCACAATCAGGCGCAGGATGACGTTCCCGGCGAGCGCCGAAAGCGCGAACTGGGTTACGATCCGGCCTGTGTCACTCGGAGTCGCGAACGCGGCCGCATCCAACGAACGCCACGCGAGCGCGATGAACGCCAACGCGCCAGCGAGCAGTGCCAGCTCGGCATTTCGCTCGCGGCTAATCAGCTCGCCGGGCTTCACTTCGTTTTGAACGCGTCGGAAGTCATAGATGGACGATACCGGCTCGAGCGCTTGCTCGGAACCGGTGGCATCGCCGAAGTCTGGCTGGCCGAGGATCAGCGCCTGAAGCGTTGGGTCGCCGTGAAGGTCTTACGAGACCAGTTTTCCGCTGCAGATACAGAACTCATCGCCGCCTTCGACCGTGAGGCCACAGTCATCGCCCGGCTGCAGCACCAGAACATCGTGGGTGTCTACGACGCCGGTTCGTACGAGGGCCGCCAGTACATCGTGATGGAGTACGTCCACGGCTATTCGCTGCGGCAACTGCTCGAAACACAGGGCCGCATGACCGAAGTCGAGGCCATTCGCTATGGCACACAGGTTGCCGGGGCGCTCTCATACGCCCACAGCCAGGGCGTTGTCCATTGCGATATCAAGCCCGAGAACATCCTCATCAACGAGGGCGGCATCGCGAAAATCGCTGATTTCGGCGTCGCCGAAACGCTCACGCGGACGATGGCGCCCGGCCAGGCGAAGGACCTGCTCGGCACGATCGCTTACCTCGCGCCCGAAATCATCGAAGGCTCAAATCCATCGCCGTCCTCCGACGTCTACTCATTGGGCCTGACCGTGTTCGAACTCGTTGCCGGGCGGCCGCCGTTCTCCGGGGCATCGGCCGGCGCCTCCATCGGCCAACGGCTCGCCACGCCAGCACCCCCGTTGCGAACCTTCGCGCGCGGTGCCTCCGCAGAGCTCGAGGCAGTCCTGGCGCGGGCGCTCGCACTTTCGCCACACGATCGCTACCCGAATGCCGCCGCGTTCGGAAGTGCGCTCCAGCGGATTCCGCTGCATCCCACCGGGCCAATCGCCCCGGTTGCTGCACCGCCGGGCAGGCCGCCGCAGATCCCACGCC
>JBATAT010000385.1:0-1999 GCA_049662005.1 Tepidiformaceae bacterium | reverse complement strand
ACGTTGCTCGTTACCAGCGGCCTGTTTCCCGTGGTAGTGGTTGTTGGCGCCCTCCGGCGCGCATCCTGGACAAGCCTCGGGCACTTGGCTGTCGGCATCGTCCTCCTGGGCTGGATCTCCGCCCAGGTCATGTTCATTGGATACGTGTCCTGGATGCAGCCGGTCTTCTTCGCCTACGGCTTGCTGGTCGTCGCGCTCGCGCTCCTGGATCGCGACTACTGAACGGTGACCGTCCCCGACATCGCCGCGCCGTGGACCGCACACTGATAGGCGAACACACCCGCATCTTCGAAGGCGAAAGAGAATGTGCCGTCGCCCCGTTGTCGCGGCGAATCAACCTCCGCGTCGTCGAACGTGCCAACCACTTCGTGTTCGTTCTTGCCGGTCCAACGCCAGGTGACCTTCGCCCCGACGGGTATCTGCAGCGAACCCGGCGAAAACTTGTTGTCGCTGATCGTGATCGTCGTCAGGTTGCCTGGAATCCCGCCAGCCGGCGAAGAAGCTTCCGTGCTGGTTGCCGGTGTTTCGCCACCACTCGTTTCGTCGTTCCCGCAGTTCGCCAGGGCGAGCCCACCGGCCGCCGTCGCGACGATCGTCAGCATTCGAAGCCCGGGCACGAGCAACCGAACGTGTTCGCGAACCACGCGGGTGAAAGTCATTTGGCCCACTTCAAACCGAGTCACGTAAAGAGCATCATTCAATCGACGCAATGAACGGGTAAAGCGGCTGGCCCCCCATCACGGCCTCGACTTCCGGCCTCTCGGCCAGTTCCAGGACCGACTCGGCCACCTCCCCCAGCTCAGTCTCGGAAACACCCTCGCCCGCGTAAATGGTTACGAGGTTGCCCGGCTCGATGCCTGCAATGCGAAGGCCTTTGGCCAGGGCTCCTGCGAGAGTGTTGCTCGTCCCTACCAGCACCCCATCGACAAGCACGATTGGCTGGCCCTCAGCCACGGTGATGCCCTCTGAAATCCGGTTCGCACCGGCGATCGTTACCTCCACTGTCTTCACTCCGCGCGCGGCTTCTTCCATCGTCGCGATGTTTTCCGCCGGAGTTGCTTCGGCATCGAATGCCAGCGCGGCCGCGATCCCCTGGGGCAACGAACTGGTCGGCACCACATGGATGGTGCAGCGCGCGAGTTCCTTCGCCTGCTGTGCCGCGAGGATGACGTTTCGGTGGTTCGCGAGGACGATCACGTCGGTCACGCGCAAAGCGTCGGCCGCATCGGCGATCTGTCCCGCCGGTGGCTTCTCGATAACGCCGAGATCGCTCACAACGGCGCCGAGGCTCTCGAAGATCTCGTCGAAGCCCACCCCACGGCTCATCGCCAGCATCGCGACCTTCACGCCTACGCCCGAGCCCGTCTCGCGGAAACGCGCGTGTTGCCTCGACATGTCCTCGACCTTCACGCGCGAAACGCGGCCAAATGCCTCTGCGGCCGAGATCAGTTTCTCTGGCTCAAGGCTGTGGACGTGGACATGCACCAGTTCGTTGTCGCCCACAATGACGACTGATTGGTTGCCGCCCGATTCTGCGAATTGGCGAATCGCGGATAAATCGAGGTCCATGGCCACCCGCTCGATGAGAAATTCGGTGCAGAAGCCGAACGTGTCCTCTCTGTGCGTTTCCAGGCGAAGATTGGGCCGCGCTGCCAGTGGCGCGATGACTTCTGGGCTCCTGCCGGAGATGGCCCCCAACAGTCCGCGCAAGACCACGCAGACGCCTTCGCCACCGGCATCGGTAACGCCGGCCTCCCTCAGCGCAGGCAACTGGTCGATCGTTCGTGCTTCGGCCGCTTCGGCAGCCGCTACCGCTGCGGCGAGGACACGAAAGCAACCACTCCCGTGTCCGTCGCCACTGGACTCGGCAACTGCCTCTGCGGCGCCTTGGCCGGCAGCGCGAAGGACGGTCAGCATCGTGCCTTCCTGGGGCTGGCTGACGGCCCGGTAGGCCTGCGCAGCCGCCTGCTCGAGGCCGAGGGCCAGCACGGGCCCATCC
>JBATAT010000384.1:0-2792 GCA_049662005.1 Tepidiformaceae bacterium | reverse complement strand
CCGACCCGGCCGCGCAATTGGTAGAGCTGCGCGAGGCCGAGCTGGTTCGCGTCGTTAATGATGATGGTGTTCGCGTTCGGGATGTCGAGCCCGCTTTCGATGATGGTCGTGCAGACGAGGATGTCGTGGTCGCCGGCGGAGAATTCCATCATCACACGCTCCAACTGGTCCTCGGGCATCTGGCCGTGGCCAACCGTGATGCGTGCTTCCGGGACGACCTTTTGCAAGCGTGTGACGATGCGTTCGATGTTGTGGACGCGGTTGTGGACGAAATACACCTGCCCTCCGCGCTGCATCTCGCGGTCGATGGCTTCGCGCAGGAGTTCATCGTCCCACTGGAGGACGTAGGTGCGTATCGGCTGGCGTTCTTCGGGCGGGGTCATCACGGTGCTCATATCGCGGATGCCAACGAGCGACATCTGGAGCGTGCGCGGAATTGGCGTCGCCGAGAGCACGAGGGAATCGACCTCGGCACGCATCTGCTTCAGCCGTTCCTTGTGGCTCACGCCGAAGCGCTGTTCCTCATCGATGACGACGAGGCCGAGGTCCTTGAATTCAACGTCTTTCTGGACGAGACGGTGCGTGCCGATGGCGATGTCGACCTCGCCAGAGGCGATGCCCGCGACGATCTCACGCTGTTGTTCGGGAGAGCGGAAGCGTGAGAGCACCTCGACGCGTACCGGGAATCCCGCGACACGCTCTCGAAAGGTAGCGCCGTGTTGTTCGGCGAGCACGGTGGTGGGGACGAGGATGGCGACCTGTTTGCCATCGGTGACGGCCTTGAATGCAGCACGGACGGCGACCTCGGTCTTGCCGTATCCGACATCGCCGCAAATCAGCCGGTCCATGGGTTTGATGTTCTCCATGTCGGCCTTCACTTCGGCGACGGCATCGAGCTGGTCCTGCGTTTCGACGAAGGGGAAGGCGGCTTCCATCTCCATCTGCCAGGCGTTGTCCGGGGCGAAGGCATGCCCGCGCGCAAGTTCACGCCTCGCGTAGAGGTCCAGCAGCTCCTGGGCGAGTTCGACGACGGCCTGCTTCACGCGGCGCTTGGCGCGAACCCACTCCTGCGAGCCGAGCTTGGTCAACGATGGCGGATGGTCCGTCGGGCCAACGTAGCGCGAGACCGATTCGAGCTGGTCCGCTGGGACGTAGAGGCGGTCACGATCGGCGTACTGGAGTTCGAGGTACTCGCGCTCGATGCCATCGACGGTCCGCCGGATAAGGCCGTTGTAGCGGGCGATACCATGGTCGGCGTGGACGAGGTAATCGCCGATCTCGAGCGTGGAGACAAGATCGGCGCGAACCGTCGAGCGATTTCTGGTTGGGCGGCGGCGCTTGCGAAAGCCGAAGACCTCGGAATCGGAAATAACCGTCAGGCGGTCATCGAGGGTGAAGCCACCCGAGAGCGCGGCAGGCAAGAGCACGATTTCGCCTGGCTCGGGTGCGTGTAGCATGCGCCGCGTGGGCTGGGCGTGAATGCCTTCTTCATCGAGAAGTTCGGCGAGCCGCAATGCCTGCTGGGAAACAATCGCGACAGCGCGGCCCTGCTTGGCCCAGGCCCCTGCCTGCTGTGCGAGAGGCCGGAGTTTGCCGGCGAAACTCGGGGTGACGGCGAGAGGCAAGCGCTTCGCGCCCAGCTCTTCGGTGCCAAATCGCTGGAGTTCCACCGCCTGGAACTGTTCGAGTTCTGCGCGGAGCTCTTCCGGTGAGATGCGAAGCTCCGGGAGGCCGCTGGGGATGAGGCCACGGCCTTCGAGTTCGCGGCGAGTGCGGCGCTCGTGCTCGACGACGAGTTCGAGCGCGGACTCGCCGTCGGAGGGCTCGTCGAAGACAACCAGCCCGCCCTTTACCAGGTGCTCGACGGCGGAGCCGCGATAGAGGAGGGGTTCGAAGAATCCGGAGAACGGACTGCGGTTTCCCTCGGCGAGAAGTTCGAGTTGTTCAACAACAACTTCGGCCTGATCACCGGAGGCTTCGACGCGTTCGAGGAGGCTGGCAGCGGCACCGCGAGCCTCGTGGCTACTCGTCGCAGCGGGCGGGATGTGGAGTTCCTGGAGACGCGCGACGCTGCGTTGGCTGACGAGGTCGAGTTCGCGGATGCTTTCGATTTCATCGCCGAAGAACTCAACACGAAATGGCCGTTCGGTGTTGCCGGGAAAGACGTCGACAATTCCCCCGCGGCGGGAAGCCGTGCCGGGCGCATCGGCGAGTGGTTCGACGGCGTAGCCAGAGCTTTCGAGGGCGGCCATCAGGGTCGCCGGGCTACTCGATTGGCCTGCCACAACGGTGATGCCCTCGGCATCAATCTCGGGGCCGGGACAATGCTCGGAGAGCGCAGTCCACGAAGCGATGACGAGGGCCGGCGATTCCATCCGCAGGAGGCTGAGGGCGTGCGTTCGCTCGACGGCGATGCCGGGATCATCGCGGACGAATTCGTAGGGGAGGGCTTCACGCTCGGGGAGGCGGGCAAACGGCATCCCGGCGACGAACAGCGCGACCTCTTCGTAGAGGGCGTGGGATTTGGCGGGCGAGGGGACAACAACAAGGACGGGCCGCGCATGCAGACTGGCGAGGGCGGCGGCGACAGGAGCGCGGCCAGCCTCGGGTAGGCCAAGGCGCAGGGAACCCTCCCCGAACCGAAGTTGGGGCTGGATCGCTTCTGCTACCGCGGCCGTGAGGCCGGCAAGTTCACCCGGCAGAGCCGTTTACCTCATATGGGGGCAACTCAGCGTTGTCCCGATCTGAACTGTAGCACCGGGGGACTCTGTTAGCATGGAATGGTGCATAGC
>JBATAT010000383.1:0-3689 GCA_049662005.1 Tepidiformaceae bacterium | reverse complement strand
GCTCGAGGGTCGGTGGGGCGCTCGAACCCACGACGGCGTCGCGGAACATCTTCATCTGGGCTTTGGCTGCTTCGGCTTCGGGACTCGCCATGGTGTTCTCCTGCTGTGTCGCCCGAACCGCCGGGCGTGGACTGGCGGCGAGTCTAATCTGCGGACACCGGCGATTCAACTACCGTGAGTGGTTGGCTCAGCGCTTCGTCCAGGTGATCAGCATCTCTCGCACTGGTGGCTCCCAGTTCGGGACGAAGCCTTCCGGCGCGACCGTGAAGAGCGTGTCGAAGTGGGTCTCGACGATCGCCTTGCTTGCTGGCGAATCTTCCGCACTGGCCCGGCGCAGCGCGAGGCGGATGGCCTGTTCGCGCGTCGCAGGCCTGTCGCCTCCACGGCGGAAGGGATCGGGCAGCACCTGAAGGTCAGGCAGGATGCCCAGGTCCCAGATGACGGGCAAAAGCTCTCGATAGGAGGGAGCGAGCTGCTGCGCCTCGCCGTGGAGCAACTCGAAGACGACCGCGCCATGATTGGGTGGCGCGATGCTCCAGACCGAAATAATCACACGACGCCTGGCGGCGGCATCGAGTGCCTCCACGAACGGGACGATGTCGCGAACCATGTAGGTAACATTGGCAAGCATCACCACATCTGCTTCCAGGTCCGCGGCTGCTGCTGGCCAGCCACGTTCGATGGAGCGCGCGTTTTGAATGCCGGCCTCAAGCGCCGAAGCCTCGAATTCCTGCCGCATCGCCGGCGAGGGTTCCACGTTCACGAGTTCGCGGCAGTGGAGTGCTACCGGTAGCCCGATACGGCCGGCGCCGCCACCAACATCGGCAACGACATCGCCAGGTTCGATGAGCGCGACGACGGCGGCCGTGTTGGCCTCGAGTTCGCGACGCGGGTCCTGCCGGAATGACGCTGCCCTGGCCGCCCATGGGTCGGCCTGTCGAGTGCCGAGCCGCGCGCCCTGTTCTATCGCTGCCTCGACGAGCGCGGAATACGCCCGTGCCGATTCGAAATCGCGCATGTCCTGTCCTCCCCTCGCCCGTGGCGGATGGTGGTGAAAGCTGGTGTGCCAAGCCTACGCTTAGCGAGAGAGGGGATGTCGCCAGTCCAACGGCGTCTGCCGCCTACGGCATCTCCAGACTTGTGATTGGCCCTCCAGCCCATTATTGAGACCATCGCCGGGTCTCTTCAGTGGAAGCAGCATCGCGAACGGCCATCAAGTGTGGCTTGACCGCTGTATCCCTTCTCATGGACGCCTCGCGACTCCTATCCCGGGTGAAACGCGCGGCCAACGTGGTGCCACGAACCGCCCACCCCGGCATGGCTGCCGGGGTACTGACCGGGCGCCTCAGATTGGAACGGTTACACGAGCTCGGCAGGCGTGAGCCCGAAGTCCTTCAGCACGTCTGCCGCGTAGGTGATGTGCCCCGAGTTCACTTCCGGGTTGCCGTGGACGAGGTGGAGGCAGGCTTCAGCCATGTTTTCGACAGGCACGGCCATGTCCTTATTCGATTCGTTCACGAGTCCGTGGTGAAGCACGCCCGGCGTCGCGATCAGCCCGGGGGAGATGACGTTCACGCCGATGTGATCGTTGCTCGCTTCGGCGGCGAGGCCGGTTGTGAAGCGTTCGAGGGCAGCCTTGCACATGCCGTAGACGGTCCCACCGCGGCCTGGCGCAGTCGTCTTCGGGTGGAGGGCGGCGTGGGAGGAGATGTTCAGGATCCAGCCCGACTTTCGCTCTCGCATCTTCGGCAGCACGAGCTGGGCGAGGTGGAAGGGCCCATAAACCTGGACTTCCATCATCAGCTTGAATCGTTTCTCCGGGAAATCATCGACCGGGATGAAGTAGGTGATTGCCGCGTTGTTTACGAGGATATCGACGGGGCCGAATGCCTCCTCGGTTGCCTTGATCAGGTGCTCGCGCTCTTCCTTACTTGCGAGGTCGCACTTCACGGCGAGTGCTTCGCCACCTGCGTCCTTAATTCGCTTTACCACCCCGTTGATGCTGCCCGGGAGGATATGGTCGCCGTCATCGACGGTGCGAGCGGAAACCACGACCTTCGCGCCTTCCATCGCGTAGCGGATGGCGATTGCCTCGCCGATGCCGCGGGATGCTCCGGTGACCACTGCCACCTTGCCAGCGAGAACGCCGTTCTTGTTGATTGTTGCAGCCATGTTGAGTCTCTCCATTGTGTGAAATGTGCCCGCCAATCTTGGGAGCATTCGGCTGGAATGTCACCCCGCTCACAACGCGCTGCCTCGCCGCACTGTTTCGCCACTTCGCGATAAGCTCTCGGGTATGGTTCGTTTGATGTTCCGAAACGCCTTCCTGCTCGCAACTGCCGGTCTCGCACTCTCCGTCGCCGTCGCCTGTGGTGGCGACGATGGTGACAGCCTCGATTTCGATGGCCCGCCGCGTGACCCGGCAAGGAATGTACCTGCCGACCAGATTGGCCTGATCAACATCATCCCGGCCGGTTCGGATTGGTACGTGGGTGACAACAACTTCGTCTTTGGGATTACGAATTCGAAGGATGAGCCGCAAGGCGGCGCTGAAGCCGTCGCGACCTTTTACGACCTGAGCAACCCGGACAGTCCGCGAGGCGTGTACAGCGCTAAGGCGGTGCAGAGCGCTCCCGGCGTCGGCAAGGAAGTCCAGCATGTCCACGCAGGCGGCCAGGTGCATGTTCATGGCGGCGAAGATTCGGACCGCGTTGGCTACTACGTCCCGGTGAAGTTCGACCACCCGGGCAAGTGGGGTATCGCCGTCGAAGGCAAGCTGAAGGATGGAACGCAGGGACTCGACAATATCGGCTTCACGGTGTTCGAAAAGGCCAACATCGTGGCCCCCGGCCAACCAGCGCCGAAGAGCGACAACCTCACGAAGAACGACGTCACGGACATCCGGGAGATCGACTCAGGTACACCGCCAAACGACATGCACGACGTGAAAATCAAGGATGCGATCGCGGCCGGCCGGCCGTTGGTGGTTGTCTTTTCCACCCCCGCGTTCTGCACATCGCGCTTCTGTGGCCCCGTCAACGAAGAAGTCGAAGCCCTCCGCGAGAACTACGGCGACAGGGTCGACTTTGTCCACATCGAAATCTGGCGTGATTTCGACAAGGGACTGATGAACCCGACCGCGCGCGAATGGCTGCTCTGGCCCGACGGTTCTTTGCGCGAGCCCGTGGTCTACGCGATCGATAAGAACGGTACGGTTTTCAATCGCTGGGAAGGGCCGGTGGCGGCGAATATCATGGACCTCAGCGTGAAAGCGATCGCCGAGGGCGCCACCAGGTAGGCCGGCACATCACTCCTCGCGCAGCCGCGGGAGCCCGTTCTTCACGATATCGACCGGGACCAGTTTCCACGACTCGACGCCACTCGCCGAGAGCGTCACTTCGAGGATAGCCGTCTCGTTCGCGGATCCGTCGAAGCCATCGAAGACGAAGTTGCCAAGGCTGTAGGCGATGAGCCCGCCCCCATACTCCTCGACCTCCTGGAGGACGTGCGGATGGCTGCCGATGACGAGGGTAGCGCCCGCGTCGATGGCGGCATGGGCGAGGCGCTGCTGGGTCGCGTTCGGTTCGGTGGCGTATTCGATGCCGAAGTGGAGCATCACCACGACGAGGTCGGCGGAGGCGGCGGCGGTGTGCACGGCGTTGGTCACCGAGGCCGTGTCCGCCCAGGCG
>JBATAT010000382.1:0-3189 GCA_049662005.1 Tepidiformaceae bacterium | reverse complement strand
CCGTAGCCGCGGCGAACCATCATGTCGTTGTGGAAGTTCTTGTCCTGGTGTCCCATGCCGCCGACGTAGAGCGCGATCCGCGGCTTCATCTGCCGGAACGCCTCGCGCAGGTCATCGGTGACGATGACAGAGACACTCGACTGCATTTCGAAGTCCTTCCAGCTTTTGCCATTGCCTGCGCGCTGGAAGCCTTCTTCGATCCAGCCTTTGTACATCGAAGCGGTCTGCGGCACGAACCCAAGCGGGAGGATTCCATCGGCCACTTCAGCGGCCATCCGCACATTCCCTTCGGTCCCACTGCCAAGCCACACCGGGATGTTCGGGTTCATGTGCAGGATCGACTTCAGCGGCTTCCCGATGCCGAGCGCTCCCGGCCCGTGGTAAGGAAGCTGGAACTCCTTGCCGTCGTGCGTGACGGGTTCTTCGCGGGCGAAGACCTTCTTCATGATCTGGACATAATCCTTGAGCCGGTAGTACGGGCGTCCCCAGGGCTGCCCATACCAGCCTTCGACGATCTGCGGCCCGGAAACGCCAAGTCCGGCGATCATCCTGCCGCCGCCAGCCAGTGCATCGACTGTCGCCACCTGCATCGCGGCCATTGCCGGCGCCCTGCCAGCGAGCTGCATGATCCCGGTACCCAACCGGATTCGCTTGGTTAACGCAGCGATGTAGGCGAGCGGCGAAATCGCATCCGAACCATAGGCTTCGGCAGTCCATACCGAGTCGTAGCCGAGTGCCTCCGCGTGCAACACTTTTTCAATCGGGAGGCGCATATCGGCGCCCGAATAACCGAGGCTGATTCCAAGTTTCATGACGTAGTCCTTTCCTTCTGTGCCGGGCCGAACTTGCCACGGCTGGTCAACGCTTGCAACCTTAAGGAGGTAGTAGTATTGCCGCACTGTAAATTCTGGGCGGCCAGGAATCACGGAGGGGCCTCTATGGCCTGGTACGACGACCCTTCGAAGACCGAATTCGTTGGCACCTACGCCAACGAGAAGCAGCTCGTCTGGGATGCCGATGCGGCGTCCAAGCGGGGCTGGACCATCCAGCCCGCGCCCGAAGGCGAAGACGAACTCGTCATCGGTGCACCGAAGAGCAAGATCACCGTCACCTTCGTTCGCCGCGAAGACTGGCTGGTAAACCGCAAACTCGAAATCGCGACCACGATGCGCGATTCCGCGGCTCACGCTGCCGACGAAAAAGAGGCGAGGCATGTGAAGGCAGCGGACGAACTCGCCCGTGCCGAAGAAATTTTCGCCGCACGCGTCGAAGCCGTCGCGACCGCCAGCGATGCGCTTCGCGAGCAATCCGAAAAAGATGTCCTCAGTGCCCTCAAGGATGTCATCGCTCGCCGCCGCGACGCCCTGCGCGCGAAGGATGAAGCGATCAAGGAGATGGATGCTGCCGTATCTGTTGGCGCATCGGAATTTGCCCGATCGATGGCGATGCTCACCCGCGAACGCGAGGTCGAGGCCGCCCGGCTCGAAGCCGAACTCTCCCTCCTCGCCTCACAGGAACAGGTAACGAAGGCGGCGCGCGACTGGCGCGATTCGGGTGATAAGCGGCTCGCCGCTGAAGAACAACTTGCCAAACGCGTCGCCGATTTCGAACTGAAAGACGCTGCCCTGCTCGAAAAAATCCATGTCCGCGACAACCTCCTCGCGGCTATGGCCCCCGTGGCGCGCTGACCGTCGTGCCTCCGCGGTGTCCCAATCGAATGGTCGCTAACCCACCGTTCGCGCACCTGCCACGCTGCCAGCATCTTCGAGGTCATCGAAGAACTTCATCACCTGGCGGCAGTATTCCGCCGGTCTGATGTTGGGAATCCCGTGCCCGGTTCCCCGAAAGGTGACGTATCGCGCGCCCGGGAGTTCACGGACCATCACATCCGAGGCGCTCTTCACAGGGTCATCCTCGCCGATGCAGACGAGCACCGGCATGGTCAACCTCTCCTTGAGTACCGGGAGCAGATCTGGTCGCGAACGGCGTACGCGCGCCGCGCCGAGGTACCCCTCGCGCGAAAGCCGCGAGAAGCGCTTCCGGATGCCGTCGGCCAGAAACGGGTCCGAGATGTTCCGGGCGGCGCGTTTCCCGAGTTCGGTCGTTCCGAATCGTTCGACGATTTCGGTTTGACCCGCGATCCGCGCTTCACGCTCGCGATATTTCTCGTCGTAGTCCGGGTGTTCGAACGCGGCCGAAGTGTCGCTCAGCACCAGTCCTGCCAGCCGTTCGGGCCAGGTGGTAGCGAACTGCAGGGCGACCATCCCGCCAAAACTGCATCCCGCGAGTGCGCAGATATCGATCTCCAGGTGGTCGAGGAGCGCCTTTAGGTCGTCTGCATACGCCTCGATGGAGTAGCTTTCGATGTCTTCGGGCGCCGTCGTCGCGCCATGCCCGCGCAGGTCCGGCGCGATGACGCGGTACTCCTGCGAGAGTTCGCCAGCAACGGGAAGCCACATCCGGTTGTCGCTCGTAAATCCATGGAGGAGCACCACTGCCGGGGATTCGGCATCTCCGGCTTCCTCGTAGAAAGTGGTGAATCCATCGCGCGTAAATTCAGGCATCCCGGCATTCTAACCGCTGCGCGGCGGGAACTGCGCTGGGCGAGGGAGATGCCAGGTCCGACTGAGGTGGGCGGGGCGCTTGAACGCGAGAGGCCCGGCGGAGTTCACCAAGGGTCGGATAGAACGGGTGCGCCTGGTTGTGAGCGCGGTTGAGAGGTACACCGAGAGCACGAACAACTTCGGCTTCGACTTCCCAGGGCTCGGGACATTCTACCCAGGCGATCCGGGCATAAGCATCGAGCCAATTGCTGATGCCTATTTCGCCGCTGCCGAAGCTGATCTTGCCGGAAGCAGGCAATGGCTGAAGTCCGAGGCGTTCCTTCAGCAGTGAGCCCAGCGTGAGCCGGAGGGTCGATCGGCGAGCCGTGGCCCGGAGATGGGTGTTGATACGAGTGCGTAGGTTGGAATTCGAGCCAGCGCGGCCCGGAGCGATCCCGATGTACAAGAGGGACCATTCATCGAACCTGGTTCGAACGCCAGGCAAGTCCGGATGCGGCATCTCGTTGAAAAACCATCCATAGATCCCGGGTGCGGCCGGAATGAGCGATCGGTTCGCAATGAGTTCAGGTCGCGCGAAGAGGCGCGCTGGTTGCCGGAATGCCGCAAGGATCTCACGGACCATCAC
>JBATAT010000381.1:0-5867 GCA_049662005.1 Tepidiformaceae bacterium | reverse complement strand
CCGTAACCATGGATGGCAATGTCGTCGAGCCATCGACACCGCCCCGCAAGGGTACGGTCGTGCAGGTAGGCAAGCGGCGCTGGATCCGGCTGGTCTAGCGCTCGACAGCGCGGGCACGCTTCCCTGAAGATTGCCCCGGCCGGTCCATGGCGGGTATCCTTCCCGCGATCTACCGATCGGAAAGCTGGGGAACTTGAAATGGCTGACCTGAATGAGACGCTGAAGCGACATGCCCAGGACGTAGTGAACGGGAATGTGACCGGGCTGATGGGCGATTTCACGCCGGAAGCGATGGGCAAGGTCATGGCGCTGGCTTCGAACCCCATTACTGCGACATCGTTCGAGGTGAAGGAACTGGGCGACAATGAAGCCGAAATCAGCTACATCGGAAGCACCACACGCAAGGTCTGGAGCAAGTGGGCCGATACCGGTGGAAAGTTCCAGATCACCGACGTGAAGGAGCTTTAGGTGACCCAACCGGGAACGGCGCGCGAGGCCGCTGAACGGAATGCCGCCGCGATCATGGCGGGCAATCTTTCCCAGTTGATGGCCGATATTACGCCGGATGTTATGGCGCAGGTCATGGCCATGGGTGCGCAGGCGGGCGGGCTTTCGCCTGCCCAGATGCCGAACATCCAGGGCTACGACATCAAGGACTTCGGGCCCGATGGCGATGTCGAGGTCTTCCATGTGACGTTTCGTTCGGATGCGGGAACGGCGACGATCGCGGAATCATGGCAGCAGTTGATGGGCCAGTGGAAGATCACCTCGGTGAGCTTAATTTCGGCCGAAGTGGCCAGCTGAAACGGCCGGAACAGCCAGGCCGACCGCGCTGCGCTCTCCGCGTCTTTAGGTACGACCGACGTCCAGGTTCAGTTTGAGGACCGCCTCGAGGCGGCGCCGGTGGCGTTCGATGTCGTAAATCTCTGCGTCGACCGGACTTCGAGCGACAAGATCGACGCGCAGCACGTGTTTCGCGACCCGGCAGTTCAGATCGAGGACGGGCGAAGGCGACCGGCGGCGGATCGCGCGGGCGATTCCGAGGAGCGTGGCAAGTACAGTCGTCCGCCGGGTATCGTCGGCGAGCGTGATGGATTTGTAGAGCGAGAGGTCGGGCGTCCCGCTATCAGCCCAGCGGACAAGGCCAGCGAGCATGATGATCTCGCGGTGCGAGAAGCCGTGGAGGTCGCCACTGTGGACGAGATATTCCGCATGGCGGTCCCGGTTGTAGAAATCGACATGCATGCCGATGCCAGCGAGCCGGGCTCCGTGAAGGAGCAGGTCGAGTTCTTCGTCACCGAGGCCATGAACCTGGCGAGTTGCTTCGAAGAGAATGCGCGCAGCACTGACAACCGGCTCCGAAGCCGCCTCATCGAGTCCGTTTGCGAGCGCGAGGCCGGACACCGAGGCGCGACGAACGTCGGGGAGGATGGAGCCTTCATCGCGGAGGTCCTGCCAGACGAGGCCTTCGCGCAGGCCCTGGCCCGCGACGGTGAGCGATTCGGCGCCAACCATGTTCATCACTTCATCGATGACGAGCGCGGCAGCGTGAATGATGTCGGCGCGGTTCGAACCGACACCGGCGATTTTGCGGCGTTCGTCGCTCGATGCCCGGGCGAGGCGGTTCGCCAGCCGCTTCAGTTCGCGGCGGGGGATTTCGAAGCCATGCAGCCGCCGGAGCGGATAGGAACGCTGAATGCGGATGACGCGCGCCAGGTTTCGCGCGGCGCCTCCGGTTCCGAACAGCACCGGGTGAGACTCCCGGAAGTCGAAGGCCGAACGCACAGCTTTGCGCAACGCTCGAATCTCACGAGAGGTCGGCGGGTCAGAAGGGAGATAGTGTTCGGTCGCGTAAATCGCCCCGAGGGGGACTGACTGCGCGAGCGCGAGTTGGCGGTCGGCGACGCGCATGAGTTCGAGCGAGCCACCGCCAATATCAAGCAAGTAGCCATCGCGCAGGGCGGTGCTGTTGACCACGCCGAGGAAGCCGCAGAGGGCCTCTTCCTGCCCGGAGAGGATGCGCAGATTGAGACCGGTGAGCGCGTGGGCACGTTCGATGAACTCATCGGCGTTGCTCGCGCGGCGGAGGGCTTCGGTGCCGGCAACGGTAATGCTGGCCGACTGATGAGAACGGGCCACCTGGGCCATGATGGAGAGGGCGCGAAGCCCACGCGCCATCGCCTCGGGGGCGATGACGCCGCTGCTGTCCTGGCCTTCGCCGATGCGGGCATCGAAGCGTTCTTCGTCCACGACTTCGAAGGCATCGGGGGCGAGCGAACGAGCAACGAGGAGGCGGACGGAGTTCGAACCGACATCGATGATGGCTGTAGTGCGTCCGCGTTCCAAGGCGACTCCTCCGGGCCATTATGGCCGTTTCATCCGCGACTGCTCGTGTGCCCGGGGCCAGCGCGTTTCCGCATGCTGGCCATGTGCCCCTTGACGAGGGTGTAGTAGAATGTGAAGGAACGCGAAAGGGGGTAGCCCCCGAAATGCCAAAACGAGTACTGGGTGCAATTCTCTTGCCGCTTCCTTTTGCGGCGCTGCCGGTGATTGTCGTGCTGATCGGAGCCGTATTCGGCCCGGGCGAAAGCGATGAACTGGTGACCCGCCAGGATCCAACACAGGTCATCCAGGAGTTCGTGTCGACCGAGGCGCAACAGGATGCAGCGATCAGCCTGACCCGCGCGTCCTCGAATACGGCGCAGTTCGAGCCAACCTGTGACGACGGCCTTCTGACCGAGTCCTAGGGCGAACACGAAGTGATAGCATTGATGGCAGAGTCGCTCGGCGCTCTGCCATTTTGCATGGCGCGAGCTGTGGAGGTTGGGCGATGGTAACCCGCACGAGCCGGCCACCGCGTTCGCAGAAGACGATCGATGATTACCTGCTGAGCGAGCAGCAACTCGAAGACATGTACTACTACATGTTGCTGGCCCGAAAGCTCAACGAACGGATGCTGGCCCTGAACCGGCAAGGGCGGGCCGCCTTCGTGATAGCGGGCGTCGGCCAGGAGGCAGCGCAGGTCGGCGCCGCCATGGCACTGAAACAGGGCACCGACTACCTGGCGCCGTACTACCGCGACCTCGGAATGATGCTCGTCTTCGGGATGACCGCACGCGAGGCGATGTTGAACCTGCTCGCGAAGCGCGACGATGTGAACAGCTACGGACGGCAGATGCCGGCGCACTGGGCGAACACCCCGCGGAAGATCGTCACCCAATCGAGCGTCGTCGCGACGCAACTCGTCCATGCCGCGGGCATTGCCCTGGGGGCGAAGCTGCGGAACGACCCGATCGTGGTGATGGGGTGTTGTGGCGAAGGAAGCACCAGCCGGGGGGACTTCCACGAAGCCCTGAACTTTGCGGCGATCCACCGGCTGCCCGTGATCTTCTTCGTCCAGAACAACGGCTATGCGATCTCGGAAACGACCGAGAAGGCGATGCCGGTCGACCATGTCGCCGACCGCAAGCGGGCCTACAACATGCAGGGCGCGGTAGTCGATGGAATGGATGCGATCGCGGTGTACCAGACGGTGCGCCCGGCGGTCGACCAGGCGCGAAACGGCGGTGGACCGCATCTGATCGAAGCGAAATGCTACCGGCTTTGGCCGCATTCGAGCGACGACGATGATTCACGCTACCGGCCGAAGAAGGAGCTCGAAGAGTGGGCACAGAAGGACCCGATCAAGCTGTTTCGGGAGCGGGTGGAATCTGAGGGAGTGTTCCCGCGCGAGGATCTCGATGAGATTGAGGAACGCATCGAGGAAGAAGTGCGTGAGGCCGCACAGTGGGCGCTGATGCAGCCCGACCCTGAACCCGAGGACGCTCTCGGCTTCGTCTACAAGGAGCTCTGAGATGGCACAGATGACGGTCATCGAGGCCGTGCGCTCTGCCCTGGATGAAGCGATGGAGGCCGACGACCGGATCTTCCTGCTCGGCGAGGATGTGGAGGCCGGGGGTGTCTTCCGGGCGACTGAGGGCCTCCATGCGAAGTACGGTGAGCGTGTTATCGACTCGCCGCTCGCGGAGTCGTCGATCATCGGGCTGAGCATCGGCGCGGCGCACTATGGTATGCGGCCAGTTGCGGAGATCCAGTTCGCCGACTTCATCCACGCAGGCTTCGACCAGCTTTGCAGCGAAGCCTCGCGCTGGAGCTACCGGACACGCGGCGATGCCTACCTGCCGATGGTGGTTCGGACGCCCTGGGGCGGCGGGGTGCACGGAGGGCAGCACCATTCGCAGAGCATCGAGGCGTATTACGCGCACATGCCGGGGATCAAAGTGGTCGCGCCATCGTTCCCGGCCGATTACCGGAGCCTCCTCCATGCGGCCATCGCCGACCCAAACCCGGTGCTCTTCCTCGAACACAAGCGTACCTACCGCTTGATCCGGCAGGAGATGGATGGCGCGCAGGCAGAGAGCCGCATCGGCAAGGCGCGGATCACCCGCAAGGGCGACGACCTCACAATCTTCGCGTACGGGTTGATGTTGCACGAGTCGCTTGCCGCGGCGGAAGCGCTGGCAGCGGAAGGCATCGAATGCACAGTCGTCGATCTTCTGACGCTGAACCCAATCGATCGGGAGACGATCCTTGAATCGGCGAAGGCGACCGGGAAGGTCCTTATCGTGCACGAAGACACGCTCACCGGCGGGCTCGGTGGCGAAATTGCGGCAATCATCGCGGAACACGCCTTCGAGTACCTGGATGCTCCGATCAGGCGAGTGGCCGGGCCAGACATTCCGTCGATGCCGTTCCATCACGCGATGGAGGATTTTTTCATGCCCAACCGGGAAAAGATCGCGACGGCTGCGCGGGAACTGGCGGCGTATTAGTGGAGTTTGGATTCGGGATTTTGGATTTTGGATTGAGCGGGGCTGTGCGATGACTATCGTCACGATGCCTCAACTCGGTGAGAGCGTCACCGAAGGGACGATTATTCAGTGGTTCAAGCAGCCAGGCGACGCGGTGAAACTCGATGAGCCGCTCTGCGAAATCGAGACCGAGAAGGTGACGGCAGAGCTTCCTTCGGAATTTGAAGGGACGATGGGCCAGTTGCTGGTGCCACAGGGCGAGACGGTGGAGGTTGGCACGCCGCTCTGCGAGGTTATTCCCGCCGGTGGGGCTGCCTCAACGAACGCCGGAAACGGTTCGAAGGCGAGCGGAGATGGCCTCTGGAGCGGCGGCCCCATGGCGATTCCCCCGGATGAGAAGCCGGTGGTCCTCGCAGCCCGCGGGGCCACGGCCCGACCGGTAGCGAAAGCTGCCGCGATCGATGCACCGTCCAGCGAGCGCGCCACGGCCGCGCGTACGAACCCCGATGACCGTTCGCGGTACTACTCACCGGCGGTGATGCGGCTTGCTGCCGAACACGGGGTCGACCTCTCGCGGATTGCCGGCAGCGGGATCGGTGGGCGAATCACGCGAAAGGATGTCGAGACCTTTCTTGCCGCGCCATCAGTGGCTTCGATGCCTTCGCAAACCGCGGAAGGCGGTGTGGGCGCGCCCGGCGGTCCTTACGAAGTGGTCACGCTCTCGGCGACTCGCCGGACCATCGCCGACCATCTGACCCGTTCGAACATCGAGGCTCCCCAGGCGTGGACGATGGTGGAGTGCGACGTGACCGATCTCGTCGCAAAACGCGCACACGAAAAAGAACAGTTCAAGCGAAGCGAAGGCGTCGACCTGACGCTGTTGCCCTACTTCACCGCTGCCGTCTGCGAGGCACTTCGCGAATACCCGATGTTGAACGCCCGCTGGGAGGATGGCGAACTCCGGCGATACCGGGCGCTCAACCTCTCGATTGCGGTCGCGACGGAACACGGTCTGGTGACGCCGGTGGTGAAAGATGCCGGCGACCTGAGTGTGGC
>JBATAT010000380.1:0-1507 GCA_049662005.1 Tepidiformaceae bacterium | reverse complement strand
CCGGGCGCTTCCTGCGGGATTTCCTCGCGGTCGGTTGCAACATGGATGAGGCCCGCCGCCAGGTCTTCGACGGCATCTTCATCCAGATCGCCGGGGCCCGCCGGGGCGACTTCAACGCCCGCGGTGCCCAGCCCTCGGCCCAGTACGGCGCAGCTTCCGCCTTCGAACCGCCGTTCACCTACGTTCCGACTTCGACCTGCGCGGCAACGCTCCTCGATGAGCAGCGAAAGCGTGGTGGTGTTCCGAAAATCTTCGAGCTGAATACGGCGAACGAATACTGGCGCTCCGATGGCATCCAGGTGCACACCGATCCCGTGACCGGGAAGGACCTGGAACTTCCGGATGATGTCCGGGTCTACATGATGGCTGGCTGCCAGCATGGCCCCGGCGTGCCGTTTCTCACCGACCGGCCACCCTTGACCACAGAGCAGCGCCTCGGCAATCCCATGTCGATCCTGAACTACGGCCCGCTTACCCGTGCGGCCATGGCCAACCTCGAAGCGTGGGTGAGCGAGGACATCGCACCACCGCCGAACTGCGTCCCATCGTTGGAATCGAGAACCGCGGTCTCGCGCGCAACTGTGCTCGAGACGGTCGCGGCGTTCCCCGCAGCCGTGACACCAGAGCCATCTCTGATCGGTGAGTCGCCGGTTTCGGCCGTCGACTCCGATGGAAACGAAGTCGCCGGAATCCGCCTGCCCGAACTCCAGGCACCCCTGGCGACCTCGGCTGGCTGGAATGTTCGCCACCCCGAGAATGGCGGCGAAGGCCAGATGTCGGACATGGTCGGCTCGACGATTCCTTTTGCCCTCACGGCCGAACAGCGCAAGGCGAACCATGACCCGCGGCCATCGATCGCCGAGCGCTACAACGGCCTGGCCGACTACCAGGCGAAGGTTCGCGCCGCCGCCGAGGCGCTCGCCGCCGAACGATTCCTGTTGCCCGGCGACATCGACCAGTCCATCGCGAACGCCACCGCCCTCTGGAATCGCATCGTCGGCCCGAACGAATCCTGAGGCGGCCCAGCGCTAAGACAGGCGCAGATGTAAGAAGTTTGTATACCGCCGGTCCTACTCCTGAACACCGGTCCGCTCGCGGGCCGAAAAGGGAGCAAGCAAATGTCGATTCGAACACCCATCCTCATCGCCCTCGTCGTGCTTTTTTCGCTACTGGGAGCAGCGACCACACAGGCGCAACAACCACCGCGGCCGACGGATGGTCACACCCCTTCGGGGCCGGCGCACCCGAACAATCCAGGCGGCTACGGCACGCCGGCCACCCAGACTTTCGAAGAATTCACCATTCGCCTTGAACCAGCCCTCGGTTCACCGCGATGTCCCAAGGACCAGGCGGATGAGCCCCACTGCGAACCCGTCGGTTGGCTAAGCACGCGGTCCCAGAACTTCGTGAACATCACGGGCGAAGCGTATCTCCGCGGTACAAGCATCGTCCCCCAGGGCGTCCAGATGACCAGCTCGTTCGTGGCGTCGCAGAACGACACCAATGT
>JBATAT010000379.1:0-1602 GCA_049662005.1 Tepidiformaceae bacterium | reverse complement strand
GCACCGATCCGCATCGCGGTGCTCGGTGTAACTGCCGTGGCCGCGACGGGCATCGTGGCCAGCGCGATTTACTTCGGCCGCGACGGCACCGAACCAGCGGACCACGAACAAACTCCCACGACCGCCGCGACGCCGAACTCGACTGTGACTACGACCGCCACGGTCGTCGATGATCTCGCTCCGGACACAGGCAACGCGATGGCCAACAAGGTGATCGAAGTGCTGCAGGCGGGAGACGTCGCCGCGCTCAAGCAACTGGTCGTGGAAACGCCGGAGCCGTGCACGACCAGGATTGACACGGCGGGAACGGGGCTGCCTTGTCCCCCTGGGGCACCCGACGGTTCTGTCATCGAAGCGTTTAAGGCCCTCGCAGGAGAACGCGTTCGCCCCGGGGCAGAGCTCGACCAACTTATCGAGAGCGTCGTCCCTGCTGACCGGAAGCTGCACGCCGTGGTCCGGAGCCAACCCGATCGGTTCAATGACTTTATTCCTGCGTCGAAGTATGAAGTGGTGATGATCAAGAACAGCGCCGAGCCGGGGCCGAACATGGCCATCTACTTCGTCGACGACCGAGGGGTCGTTGGGATGGTTGCAGACAACCTGCTGGTGTTGAACGCCCGGCTTGAAAACCTTGACCCTGCGGACTGGGTGATCGCACCCGTCACCGAGGCACGACTGACGACCGACAAGGAGTTCTACGTCCTTGGCCGCGACACGGAGATCCGCTTCGAAGTGACCCTCCCAACGGCATGCGAAGGCCGTTCGTTCGCCGTGCGCCTCTATGGCCTCCCCGATCCAGGAGTCGGCGGTGGTATTCAATCAATGAAGGAACCTGGACTGATGACAGAAACGCGGTCGGTTGTGCCGGCCGGCGGCACGCGCACGGTTTCGTTTCCACTTCCGGCCACGGCTTCGACGCCGATGCTCGTGCGCCCCGGATTGCTCAGTTCGTGCCTGAGCGACGTCGCCGTGCAGGGCGAACTTCAACTCGCACTCCTCGCGCCACCGGAAGATGCAGAGGTCGCGATCATCGAGTATTCGGGCAAGGCTCTGGATCTCTCCCGCGGGCCTGGGAGAGGTAGCGTTGGCGAGTTCCTCTCCCCGTTCACCGCGACCGTGAACGGCACCGTCTGCCAGACTCTGGACTCGGCCGACCGTTCGCTGAGAAATTCCCGCGGCAACCTCGTTTTCCGAATCGGGACATCGGACCAGCCGCGGCAGTGCTCGGCTCCCGGTGAGCCAATCGTCTTCCACTTTCCGCCCGGGTCGGGCGACAGCCTCGCCGGAGACCCCCTGTTCGAGAAGCCAACCTTCGTCTCCGGCGCCATCCAGCTCGTCAGGAATATTGGACCCGAGCCAATCCAGGATTAGCCATTCGCGAGGTCCCTCAGTACCAGCGCGTCAGTCAGAAACGCCAGTTCTGGTGGTTCGGCTGGCGCGAACCAGCCGAGTTCGCTCAATTCACCGTCGGCGGGGTGGGGGTGGCCGGCGAGGATCTTGTCGGCCCAGAACCAGATGCCGACGGTCTGGCGATCGCGGTCGTGGAAGTTGGAATGGACGGCGGCGACTTCGCCGAGCGTCACATCGAGGCCGGTCTCTTCC
>JBATAT010000378.1:0-3580 GCA_049662005.1 Tepidiformaceae bacterium | reverse complement strand
CCATGGCTGGGCGGGTACTGACCCGGTGCGGTCTCTCAACGAGCGGCTGAACCAGTTGCGCTCGGTGGGCGCGGGAAACAGGTGCAATCCACGACCGTGGCATGCGGCTATCGGGCGCCGAGGCAAGCAACCATCCCGCCCGCCCATGGCTGGGCGGGTACTCACCCGGTGCGGTCCTCAACGAGCGGCCGAACCAGTTGCGCTCGGCGGGCGCGTAAAACAGGTGCAAGCCACGACCGTGGCGTGCGGCTATCGACCGCCCACGCAAGCCACCATCGCGCCCGCCCATGGCTGGGCCGGTACTGACCCGGTGCGGTCCCTCAACGAGCGGCCGACACCAGTAGCGCTCGGTGGGCGGGGAGAAGGACGCTCCGCACCGGTGACCCGGTGTCCGTACCCGCCCAGCCATGGGCGGGTGGCATTGCCCCCAACCACAGCCGCAGCCGATAACCACCGACATCCGCGTGCTGCGGCACAGGTCCGGACCCGCCCAGCCATGGGCGGGCGGGCCGTTGCCCTTGCCACCACCGCAGCCAACAACCACCAACATCGGCTATCGACCGCCGGTCCTCTGCGCTCATGTTGCTGGCAGGCCCTTCGTCAAACCGCTACAGTTCGAGGGCTTCGAATACCACCACCAAAGGATCCACTCGCATGACAACACCCGCCCCTGCCCACGGCTCGGACCGCAAACTTTCCGATGACGAGATCACCGGCCTCCGCGAACGCGTGAAGGCGTTCATGGAAACCGATGTCTATCCGAACGAGAGCTTCTTCCACGAGAACCACCCTCGTCGCACCGAGGCTGGCCAGCAGAAGCTGAAGGACCTCCAGGCCAAGACGAAGGCCATGGGCATGTGGGCGCCGCACCTCCCATCCGAGGCCGGCGGCATGGGTATCGGCTTCATGCCCTATGTGTACATGAACGAAATCCTCGGCCGCAGCACCATCGCTCCGATGGCCTTCGGCTCCCAGGCTCCCGATTCCGGCAACGCCGAGATCCTCTGGCAGTTCGGGACAAAAGAGCTGCAAGACACCTACATGAAGCCACTCGTCAACGGCGACATCTGGTCCTGCTTCTCCATGACCGAGCCGGAAGTCTCCGGCGCAGACCCAACCCGCCTCCAGACGACCGCCCGGCGCGACGGCGATGAGTGGGTGATCAACGGCCACAAGTGGTTCACCAGCCAGGGTGAAGGCGCGAGCTTCGCCATCGTCATGTGCGCGACCGAACTCGACGAGCCGCCACATCGCCGGATGAGCCAGATCGTTGTCCCGACCGACACGCCCGGCTTCGAAATCATCCGGCCAGTGCCCGTGATGGGCGAAACCGATGGCTCCCACTGCGAAATTCGTTACACCGACGTTCGTGTGCCGATCACGAACGTTCTTGGCGAACCCGGTAGCGGCTTCCGCATCGCCCAGAAACGCCTCGGGCCCGGCCGCATCCACCATTGCATGCGCTGGCTCGGCCAGATGCAGCGTGCTTTCGAAATCATGATCGAATACTCGCTCGTGCGCGAAGTCTACGGCTCCACTCTCTCGGAAAAGCAGACAGTCCAGAACTGGATCGCCGATTCTTACGTCGAAATCCAGGCCGCCCGCGCGCTCACCCTCGCTGCCGGCAAGAAAATCGACCAGGGCGATGAGGCCCGCGTCGAGATCTCAGCGATCAAGTTCTTCGGCGCCAAGGTCCTCCATGACGTCATCGACCGCGCCATCCAGGTGCACGGCGCCCTTGGCGTCTCGGGCGATACGCCGCTCGAAGCCATGTACCGCAACGCCCGTGGCGCCCGCATCTACGATGGGCCGGATGAGTCGCACCGGATGGTCGTCTCCCGGCGCATCCTGCAGAGCTTCAAGGCCGGCAACAAGTGGGATTTCGGCGTCCAGTAGGGCTCGCAGTCGGCTAACACCCGTTCGAGGCGGGGGAGGCCTGTTTTGCGCAGGCTCCGCCGCCTCGTTCGTTTTCGGAGGTTTGAATGGAACTGGATGAACTCGCCGCGCGCCTCGTCCGCTTTATCAGGACGAGGCTCGATGACCCCGGCGCAACCATCGAGAACGTCGAGCCGGGCCCAGGCCACGCCGGCTTCTCGTACTTCTTCGATGTTGTTTCCCACGGCCTGCGCACCAGCTACTTCCTCCGCCTTCCGCCCCCCGGCGTGAAACACGAAGGGACGGCCGACGTCATGCGCCAGGCCGCTGCCGTTCGCGCACTCAAGGACACCGGCGTCCCCCATGCTCCGATCCTCTGGGCGGGCACCGACGAGGAATGGTTCGGCGTGCCCTACTTCGTCCAGCCCCGCCTCGATGGCGACACCCTCAAAGACGATTGGCCACAACAGTTCAGCACCGAACAGCTCCGCGTGATGGCGAAGGACGCCATGACCGCCCTCGCCGGCATCCACCGCGTCGATCCGGGGCTCGCCCCGTATCTCGGCGAACACTGGGGCTATGAATTCGACATCACCCGCTGGGATCGCTTCTACGAACGCGCCGCCGAACCTCAGCTGCTCGCGCTGCAGCCCCGCGTGAAGCAGCTCTTGCTGGAGAAGATCCCGCATAACGCGCGCATCGGCATCTTCCATGGCGACTTCCAGTGGACGAACCTGCTCTATTCCCGCAACGCGAAACTCCTCGCCGTCATCGATTGGGAACTCTGCGGTATCGGCCCCGGCCTGAACGACCTGGGCTGGATCTGTGCGTTCAGTGACCCGGATGCCTGGGCGCATGAGCGGGAGACCTCCCGGATGCCGCACGGCGATGAACTCGAAGTGTGGTACCGCGAAGCCTACGGCGAGGTCGAAGCCGACACGCGCTGGTTCAAGGCCCTCGCGATGTACAAGTTCGGCATAATCACGGGCTTTAACCTGATGTTGCACCGCCGCGGCAAGCGCCACGACCCTCACTGGGAAGAGATCAAGCCGTCTGCGCAGAGCAACATGGAGTATGCCCTGAAGATGCTCACCTCGTGAGGTGACACGGGCCCGCACTGCGGCCGTCGTTTCAAGCGCGAATAATTCGCGCTGGACACCCCGGAGCGAACGGAAGCAACGAAATCCTCATCCGGGTCTTTCTTAACGCTCCCGGCAACAGCCCGCGCGAATGTATAGTAGGGATTCATGCAGGAACACTCCGCCGGCAGCAGCCTTGAACTCCTGAGCGCGCCCCGCCAGGTGCTCCTCGAGGCACTCAAGAACAACGGCGAAGCCACGACCGAGCAGATCGCACGGGACACCTACCTCTCGGCCGGCGCCGTACGCATGCACCTCCTCGCTCTCGAGGCAAAGGGGCTGGTCTCGTTCGTGAGAGTGCGCGAAGGCCCAGGGCGTCCGCGGCACGTCTTCCGGCTCACCGATGCCGGCGAGAGCATCTTCCCTCAGCTCTATGCACCGCTCGCCAACATCGTCCTTGCGGCGGTCGAAGAGGAAGAGCCTGCCGTCGTCGAGCGCATTTTCGGTCGCCTCCTGGCGGCACAACTGGGCAGGGCGCAGGCTGTCGTCCATGCCGCCGATCCTTCGGCCCGCCTTGGCGAACTCACCGGACTCGTCGACGAGTACGGCTTCTACCCCCAGCTCGA
>JBATAT010000377.1:0-4818 GCA_049662005.1 Tepidiformaceae bacterium | reverse complement strand
AATAACGGGCCACCCCGCAAGATGGCGCCAGGAATTGCTGCTGAAATACCTCTGCATCGGACGATTCTGCTCGCCCCACCAACGTCTTCAATCGACCATTGGGGCACTCATTCGGACCCAACCGACCGCAGTTCGCTCTGAATCGATTCCGCATTCCGGCTTGCCGCTGGGCCAAACCGAAGCCACCGGGCACCGGGCACCGGGCCACTCGGCACTCAATACTCGGCACCCAAGCCCGCGACCTCCCCCTCTCCCAAGCCTGGGAGAGGGGGTCGGGGGGCGAGGGCCTAGTTAACACGCTCGAAAATCGTGGCAATGCCCTGGCCGCCGCCGATGCAAAGGCTCACGAGGCCGAATCGCCCACCGGTGCGCTCGAGTTCGTACATCAGTTTCACCGTCAGGATCGCACCGGTAGCGCCGAGCGGGTGCCCGAGTGCAATGGCACCACCGTTTGGGTTCACCTTGTCGGGGTCCAGGGAAAGCTCACTTGAGCACGTGCACGAGACGCTGGCGAAAGCCTCATTGAGCTCGATGACGTCGATCTGGTCCATCGTCATCTGCGCCTTGGCGAGCGCCTTGTTGATCGCCGGGATCGGGCCACTGCCCATGATCGACGGCTCAACGCCCGCCTCGGCTCGCGCGACGATCCGCATCCGCGGCGTCACGCCGAGTTCCTTCGCCTTGGAAGCGCTCATCACCGTCACCGCGGCCGCGCCGTCGTTGATGCCGCTGGCGTTGCCGGCGGTTACCACGCCGCCCTCCTTGAAGGCGGGCCGAAGCTTGGCCAGTGCCTCAGCCGTGGTCGCGCGCGGGTACTCATCGACGTCGAAGACCTTCTCTTCGCGGCCAACCTTCACCGTCAGTGGGCTGATCTGATCGGTAAACCGGCCGGCATCGATAGCGGCGATAGCACGGCGCTGGCTCTCTGCCGAAAACTCGTCCTGGGCGATTCGGCTCACTTCGAACTGCTCGGCAAGGTTCTCGGCCGTGATCCCCATGTGATAGCCCTTAAACGGGTCGCTGAGCATGTGGATAATGCCGTCTTCGATGCTGTCGTGGCCGAGGCGGTAGCCGCTTCGCGCCTTGCGCAGGTAGTACGGCATCCGCGTCATGTTTTCGGCGCCGCCCGCAACGATGACATCGGCGTCACCGCTCTGGATGATGCGCGAGGCCGTGTTGATCGCTTCGAGGCCCGAGCCGCAAATGCGGTTCACATTCATCGCCGGTGTGCCGACGGGCAGGCCGGCCTTCACCGCTGAGTGGCGCGAAAGGTAGGCATCCTCCGCAACCTGGCCAACGATGCCCATTACGACCTGGTCGACGTTCTCCGGGTCGATCCCGGAGCGGGTGACTGCTTCGCGAATAACGTGAGCGCCGAGGTCCGAAGCGGGAACATCGGAGAGGGAGCCCTGGAACTTGCCGATGGCAGTCCGGACGCCGCTGGTAATGACGACATCTTCCATTTGTCTTTTCCTGTAGTGCGGGAGTGCCGGAGTGCCGGTGTCGGTGGCCTCGGGGCTGCACGGTTGCACCATTGTACGGAGCCTCACAACCCGGTGCCACTGCATAACAGCGCTGGCTGCGATAGCGCGCGGCTATGGCTCCGGCCAATCGCTGCTGACGCCCGGGCCCTGGCGCCGCGTAGCCCCGACGAGACTGCTCAACGAACACGACGGAACTCCGGTCCGCACACCTCCAGGCACCGTTCCACCGGCCGTTCTCGAACCCCCCTCTCACAGGGCTGGGAGATGGGAAGGGGGTGAGGGCTCCTAGTTGAACACCGGATCACGCTTCTCGACGAACGCGCGCGCAGCCTCACCGAAAGCAGGGCTCCGCGCCGCCTGGCCGAAGATCTCGTCCTCCATCTGCAGCACCGCACGGAAGTTGTCGTTGACCGCGTTGGCATAGAGCATCCGTTTCGCCCAGCGCACATGGGTTGCCGGGTTGAACGCGATCTCTTCGGCGAGTGCGACCGCCTCATCGAGGAGGCTTTCATGCGGCACAACCTTGTTCACCACACCAAGGCGAAGTGCTTCCTGGGCGTTGTAGATGCGTCCCGTCAACATCATCTCGGCCGCGTTCGCAAGGCCCGCAACCTGCGGCAGGATCTGTGTCGAACCCAGTTCCGGCGTCAGTCCTATGCGGACGAAGCGCATGGACACGCGCGCGTTTTCCGAGGCGATGCGAATATCGCAAACGAGCGGCAGGGTGAACCCCACACCAACCGCAGCCCCGTTGATCGCCGCAATCAGCGGCTTCGAACGCTGCATGAACTCCGGTGACGATTCCTGTTCAGGCTCCGCTGGTGGACGTTCGCCATTCTCAGCGCGTGGCCGTTGCAGGTCGGCGCCGCTGCAGAAACCCCGTCCGGCTCCCGTGAGCACGATCGCGCCGATGCCGTCATCGTTGTTGCACTCCGTGATGTACTGGCGCACCAGCCGCGCCATCTCGCGCGACCACGCATTCAGCCTCTCCGGGCGGTTGAGCGTGATGATGCCCACGCGACCGCGCTTTTCCAGCAGGGCATGAGGTTCAGAATCCGGCATCGGGATACTCCTTGGTCTTGGTGCCGCGATTCTAACCCTCTGGCGAGGGTTAAGAGAGTTTTGCGGCCTGTAAGAACTTCCTCAACCGCTGGTCCAACCAATGGGAATCCTCCCCAGGTTCGGTTGGCCCGGCGAATCGTCCCAACATCGCCGGGCCAACTCCCCCAAAACGGGGAGCCACATGACCCAGTGGGTTGTCATCCTTTCCCTCGAACCGGACCCGCAATGCACGCCCCGGCCGCCCCGCAGGTAAACTGGGATCATGCCCGCTCTCATCGGCCACCAGGGAATCCTTCGCGAACTGCAATCGCTCGCGATGAGCGAAGAGCCGCCCCACGCGCTCCTTTTCGCTGGCCCCGAAAGTACCGGCCGCACCGCCCTCGCCATCGAATACGCCCGCCTCCTCAACTGCGAACAGCTCCATCCACCGGTCACCGCCGGGTCGTCGCTCTTCGCTGAAGACCCCGCCTTTCAATCAGTCCCCAAATCCGCTGTGCCCTGCGGCGAATGTCGCCCTTGCCGTTTGATCGAAGAAGGCGCCCATCCCGATGTCATCACCCTCGGCCCCGGCGATGCACTCTGCCGCCCCCGGGATGGCGAGAGCCACACCGCCCACCCCGACTCGCGGGATATCCGCATCTGCCAGGTCCGCGGCCTCATCGATCTCGCGTCCCGGTTTCCCTTTGAAGCTCGCTACCGCATGGTCATCATCGACCCCGCCGACCGGCTCTATCGCAACGGCGCCGCCGCACACACCATTCTCAAGACCCTCGAAGAGCCGCCCGGCCACACCGTCTTCTGCCTTGTTACTGCGGCGCCGGAAGACCTGCTCGAAACGATCGTCTCCCGCTGCCGTCGAATCGATGTCCGGCCGGTACCCCGCTCCGAGATCGAAGCCAGCCTTGTTGCGCGCGCGGTCGAGCCTGCACTGGCGGCCCGGGCGGCGGAAGCCAGTCACGGCAGCCCCGGTCGCGCAATCCAGTTTGCCGCCCAACCCGGCCTTATGGGCGATCGCGGTCGTTTGCTCGAACGCTGCGCGCGCGTCGCCTCCGAAGGCACCGGCCCGCGCTTCCGCTACGCGGCCGACGCAGCTGAACGCTGGCGAAAGGATCGCCTCGCTGTTCTGGTCGAGATCGATGCGTGGGAATCCTTCTGGGAAGAGCGCCTCCGCGGCGGGGCATCCGAAGGGGCCGGCCACGACGAACTTGCTGGTGCCCTCGAAGCGATGAAGGCCATTCGCCAGGTGCGCGAGGACCTGCAGACGAACGTCATCCCGCGTTCCGCCTTCGAGCTCATGCTCCTCAGCTTCCCTCGGGTTACACTGGCTGCTAGCCCCGAGGAAGAACCGGTGGCATATGCCTGAAGAACTACCCCGCGTCGCCGGCGTGCGCTTTCGAAACGCCGGAAAGATTTTCTACTTCCACACCGCCGGGATGCGTCTCGAACCTGGCGAATTCGTCGTGGTCGAAACCATTCGCGGCCCCGAGATCGCCAAGGTGGTTATCGCACCGGATCAGGTCGTCGTAAACGAGTTGGGCCGCGAAGAACTCAAACCCATTCTTCGCCTTGCCACCGAAGGAGACATTCGCAGGGCGGATGACCTGAAGCAACAGGCGGAGGAACTGCTCCCCGAGGCTCGTCGCCTCGGCGAGGAGCTGCGGTTTCCCGCCCACCTCGATGGAGCCGAATTCACCCTCGACGGACGGCGCCTGACCTTCTCATTCACGAGCGAAGAACGCCTCGATTACCGCGATTTCATCCGCCGCGCCGGGGACCGCTTCCACGCCCGCGTCGATATGCGCCAGATGGGCGCCCGCGATCGCGCGAAGCTCGCCGGTGGCTACGGAATCTGTGGCCGCGAACTCTGCTGTTCGAGCTGGCTCACGACGTTCCCTTCCATCTCAATCCGCATGGCCAAGGAACAGGAACTCCCCCTGAACCCCCAGAAGATCAGCGGCCTCTGCGGGCGTCTCCTCTGCTGCCTCAGCTACGAAGAGGAAGGCTACAAAGAGATGCGAAAGACGCTGCCCAAGCTTGGCCAGCGCTGCAGCACCCCTACGGGCGAAGGCAAAGTTATCGGCATCAATATCCTCCGCCGTTCGATCACGCTCGTCGTCGATGGACAGCGCATCGACATCCAGGACCGTGAGCTCGGCACCGTTGTCCGCTGGGACACCGCAAGCAAGAGCGGCGATCCTCCACCAAGCATCCCTCGTGCCGAGGCCATCGCTCAGGGCCTCATCGAAGAAACCGAAGAAGACCGCATCATCGC
>JBATAT010000376.1:0-15765 GCA_049662005.1 Tepidiformaceae bacterium | reverse complement strand
CGCCAGACGCGCGGGGGCTTGCCCTGCATCATGTCGCGCATCCCGTAGATCTCGATCCGCCAGGGATCGAGCAGGAGCGCGCCGAAGTTCGGGTCGGTGGGACCGTCCTTCCAGAAGAGCGCCGGATCATAGCCCACCGGTGGCGGCGCATTCTTCACAAGTTCCCAGACCTGATCCTTCATCGACTGCGTATCGGCCCACGAAGCCTTGCACTCGGCGTACACCTGCTCTTGCTCCTGGTCCCAGTAGCTCAGCGAGACGTACGGGTTCTGCTTCAGGTGCTTCGCCTTAAACGACTGGCGACCGGTGGCTATCCAGCCGGTGGTGCCATCCCAAACCGGGTGGAGGATGCGTGAGCGCGGCCGCCCTTTGCCATCGACCGTCGTGACCGTGCACCAGACCACCCGCTTCGTGATTCGTTGAAAATCCGGGGCCAGTTCTTCCCAGCTAACGTCCATTGCGGCACTCCACCATCGAATTCGCCGGATGGTACACGCGCGCCGATCACCAGGGCAACGGTCTCCGTTACCACGCCGGTTTGTCGGGCCCGGGGGCGCCCAGGTCGAGTTGCAGGTACGTCGTGCTGTGCCATCGGCCGAACTTGTGGCCGGCGTTCTTCAACTCTCCCACCAGTTCGAAGCCATACCTCGCATGCAATCGAAGGCTCGCGGCATTCGTTGAGGTGATCGACGCGACCACAAGGCGCACACCAACCTCGCCGCACGCCTGGAGAAGCGCGGCCAGGAGGGCATCACCAATTCCCTGGCCGCGAAATCGCTCGTCCAGGTAGATGGTGTCCTCACGGGTGAATCGCCAGCCTGCTTTCTGGCTCATCAGGGTCACGTAGGCGAAGCCCACAAGTTCGCCACCGCGTTCGGCGACGAGCACGGGCGTCAGGTGGTCGTGGCCCGCGAACCAGGCCGTTCGCTGGTCCATCGTCCATGGCTCGATGTCCCATGTCGCCAGGCCCACCCGGATCTCCTCGTTGTAGATCCGGTTGATCGCGGCCAGGTCTCCGAACCGCGCCGGGCGAATGGTCAGATCCTGCATTTCCACGATCTGAACTGTGCATGGCGTTGGTTTCGAGTGTGTTACGCGGGACATTGGTGGCACGCTATCGCACTTGCCGTACCATTCGAAGCATGCGAGACCGCGTCCTGCAACTGGTTGCTCTTCTCGCCGGGGTCGGCGTCGCCGGCGGGGCGTACCTGCTCTTCCATTCCAAAGCGGTAGCCGGGGGCCTTGGCGTTATCGCCGCCTACCTCGTCTGGGGCGAACTCGGCGACCTTCTGCGCCCAGCCGAACCGGCAACCTCAGCGGCAACCGGTTCGCCGGACCCACTGCTCGCCAACCCGAAGGTCCGGCGGCGAATTCTGAGCGTTCTCGCACTCCTTGGCGCAACCCTCCTCGTGCTGCTCCAATTCGTGACTGGCGACCTCGACGTCCAGGATGTGCGCGAATGGATTCGCGACCTTGGCGTCTGGGGGCCGATCCTGCTGATCACGGTCCTCGCGGTCGCAATGGTGATCGCGCCCATCCCGAACCCACCCTTCATGATTGCCGCAGGGATCGCATGGGGTACGCCTCTCGGCGTCGCGTATTCGGTGATCGGGCAACTCCTCGGTTCGGTAATCATCTTCTGGCTTTCGAGGAAGTTCGGCCGGCGATTCATCCCGCGCCTCATCGGCAACCACGGCGCCGAAAGGGTTGATGACCTGGCGGCCAAGATGGGTCCGCAGCTCGTGTTCTGGTGGCGAATGATGCCGATCTCGTTCGACTTCGCGGCCTACGCGGCCGGCCTCACCACGATGCGCTTCGGCCAGTTCGTGGCCCTGGTTGCTATCGGCTCCATCGTCCCGACTACCGTGGTCGTGGGTTTCGGTGACTCCTTCGGGAAGAGTTGGGAGGCGATCGCGGTTACCGGTGCGCTTGTCGCGCTGGCCGTCGGCGTGCTGGCCGTGGTGTTCTACCGCCAGTTCCGCGATGAAATCGGCCCGCCGGGCGCGGCCTTCAAAAAGGCCCTCGGCGCGGAGTAGGCCCAAGAACCCGCCTTCGCGCTATACTCCCCCGCATGACACAACCCGGTATCGGCGACCTGATGAGCCAGTGGAAGCAAATGAGCGACCAGTTCATGAAGAACTGGGGCAAGGTATATGAGGAAACGTCCGGTTCGCCCGAAGGCCAGGCGATGTCCGGGGAGGCCGAAAAGAACTACGTGGCCGCACGCGCTGCAATGGCTAAGGCGGCACGCGACGCCTACGGCCCGATCATCGAGGCCGTTGGCGCGGTCCCGCTGACCGAGTTCCAGCGGCTCACAGACCAGGTCCACCTCATCCTGTTACGGCTGGACAAGATCGATGACGCCCTCCAGCGACTCCAGGCCGCCAATGGGAAACCGCCGCCCGCGCCAAAGGCTCCCGCCGCCGCACCCGCGAAGCCACGCAAGAAGAAGAAGTCCTAACTCCGGTCGCAACCGCAACCGCCGGCCCCCGAGCTGCTGGTTCGATTCCGCCGATCAGTCGTGATCCTGCAGCCATTTGAGGAGCGCCGGCCAGACCTGCTGCTGCGCGCGCCTCCCTGCGATCACCGAGATGTGGCCGCCTTCGAGTTCCATGAACTCTTTATCCGTGCTCCCCACTGAGTCGATCAGTGCGCGGGCGCTTGCCGGAGGGACGATGTCGTCGCGGCTGGCGCCGATGCAGAGCACGGGCATCGTCAGGTCGCGCAGGTTCACAACTTCGCCGTTCACGCGGAAGTTCCCGAGGAACAGTTCGTTGCGCTGGTAGAAGTTGCGCACCCAGAGGCGGAAGAACTGCTTGGGCAACGGCAGCCATTCACTCGCCCAGCGGTTCATCGCCTTGTATCCGACGAGCCACTGCGGATTCGTCGCGTTCTGCAGGAGCGACTGGGCCTGGTTCACGTCGCCCATCGGGTTCAGCATCTTGAACCCGGAGCGCACGAACTCGGCCGGCATCATGTCGAACGTCTCGAGGATCGCATCGACATCGAACTTGTCGTCATCCGTCATCCTCGGGAAATCGCCGACGGAGAAATCGATCGGCCCGACGATGCTGAGGTAGTTCTTCACCGGCAGATCTGGCTGGGAGGCGATCGCGGCCGCAGTCATGGGCACGCCCATGCAATAGCCAAAGCAGGTGACGCTCTCCGCCCCGGAGTGCTGGACCGCCTGGCGAAGCAGTGACGGGATCATGTCCCCAATCACATCTTCCATGCCCATGTTGCGGTCTTCCGGGCCGAACGTGCCCCAATCGCAGAGGTAAAACGGCACGCCGCTTTCGTAGAGGAACTCCGCAAACGATTCACCCGGCCGGAGATCGAAAATATACGGGCGGCTGATGCCCAGGTAAGGGAAGAGCACGAGCGGCGTCTTCAGCCGGCCGCCGTCTTTCGGCGGGTAGTAGTACAGCTTCGCCTTGCCGCGAAAGCCCACCACGGTGCGGCGGCTGAGCGCGACTGGCGCCGGCGCACCAAGCGCATCGCGCAACCCCTGCGCGAGCTTCAACAGTTCGGCATCGCTTTCTTGTGCGAGTACGGGCGCCTGTGTCATTTCAGTCCCTCCGGCGTGTGGCGCCGAGTCTAGCACCTGTGGCCGGGAAGGTGGCGCAAAGTGCCCCGTTTAGGGGCCTGAACACTCCGGCCGGCTATCGAACAGGTCCTCGAGTTCGCCTGCATCGAAGGTGTCCAGTTTGTCGAAGCCCGCCGATGCCTCCTCGAAGGCGCCATCGATGCTCTCGGCCAGCGCATCCACATCGGCAAGCGTTCGCGATGCGTTCGAAACATCGATCTTGTTCGCCCTGGCAACAAGGTCATCGAAGACCTCAACAAGATTGCCAGAGGCGTCGGTGAACACCTTGTGGATCTTCGCACCGTCCTTGACGTCGGGAGCCTTCAGCTTGCCGACGCTCGCATCCAGGTTTTCGGTGTCTGCCTGGGCGGTTTTCAGGAACTCGACCAGGATCTTCTTGATCGCGGCTCCGTCCTGGGGTGCGTCATCCAGCCTCGCCTGGAACGCCACATTCGCCGCACCGACATCATCAACCCAATCGCCGAAGGCGGTGCAGATCCCCGCGACCCACTTCTCGTTCGTTGTCTTCGGCGCTGCCGTCTTGTCATCGGTCGTCTTGTCGTCGGTGTCATCCGATGCCGAACCATCGCCGTCCTGGAAGATCACCACGGCGCAATCGGGGTCATCTTCGATCGCATCGATAACGTCCTGGACACCGTCGCTGTCATCCGCGAGGTCCTCGAGACTGGAGCGGAAATCCGGCGGATTGAAATCGCCCAATGCGTCGAAGAAGCCTTCCTCGAAATCGTCGTTGTTGTCGATATCGGCAACGGTTGCCGCGAAGTCGTCGAGGCTTTCGCTGTTCGCCTTGAACTGGTCTTTGAACGCCTTGACGACCTTGTCGCCGTCTTCGACATCGGGTTCGCCGAGCTTATCGAAGCTGGCGCGGAAATCCTTCTGGGCTTTCTTCTGCTCTTCCACCGAGTCTGCGAAAGCCTTCTTGGCTGCCTTCGTATCCGTCGTATCGGTCTCTGCGAACGCCTTGCCGCCCTTGGTGGCAGCATCCTGGAAGTCGGCAGCGGCTTCACAGAGGCCGTCAACCCAGTCGTCGAGCGCGACCGCCTTGGTGCTGCTACTGCAAGCGAACGAGAGCGAGGCGATGGGCAACATGGCAAGCAGGAGAATCCGGCGGACAGCAGGTGCAAAAAGCATCAAGAGTGGGCCTCGAGGGATGGAATTGGCACCATTCTGCGGGGTGGCCGCGTTGGGGCAAACACGATCGACGTTCGCAGCGAACAACGAAGGCCCGGATTACCTGGTGAACAGGATGAACGAACACTCGACGTCGATGTCGATCAGGCCCACGAGGTCATCGACATCGGCAGCGTCCATTGCTTCGAGCCTGGCACGGAAATCCTGGGTCTCGACGGCGCCCACGAGATCCAGGACATACTCGCGGTAGCGCTTGTCCTGCGTATCCAGCTTGTTCACATCGCTCCTGAACTTGTCGAGAACGTCCTTCTGTTCCTTTTCGTTGTCGCGGAAGGCGTCCATCACCTCGTCCGCGTGAGGAATATCCGGGGCGCCGATGCGTTCGACCGCGCCGAGGAACTCTTCAGCGGCGAACTGCGAGTTCCGGGCCATGCTCTCGATCGCTTCCTTCAACTGCTCCGGATCTTTCTCGTCGGCCTCAGCGAGGGGACGTATCGCATCGGATTGGGCGGCGTCGTAGTCCCTCGCCTTCGCGCACACAGCCGCAACCCAGTCTTCGGCATCGAGTCGCGGCCTTGCGCTGGCAGCATCGTCGTCGCCACCGCACGCAACGGATAGGGCAACCAGGGCGATGGCCAGCCAAACGATCCCGGGATGAACGTGTGCTGCCACCGGTGTCTCCTGAGGTTTCCGGATGGTGGGGGGCTTCCGGCAGTTCGCGCTCAGCGCCTCAGCCGTGCAGGATCTCGCGAAGTGCCTGGCAAACCTCATCGACCTCGGCGTTCGTGAGTTCGGGATACATCGGCAGCGTCACTTCGCCTTCGAAGAAGCGCTCGGCTACGGGGAAATCGCCCTGCTTCCAGCGCCCCAACTTCTTGTAGGCAGTGTGGTAGTGGAGCGGGATGAAGTGAACCGAGGTCCCGATTCCACGTTCGCTCAAGCCGCGGATCACATCGTCCCGGGATGCGGCCGCGCCTTCTCGGACCCGGATCATGAAGATGTGCCACGGGTGGCGGTTCTCCTCGGTGAAGGCCGGCAGGATGATGTCCGGCTCATCGCGCAGGTTGGCGAAGTAGCGCTGGGCGACCCGCGTGCGTTCTTCGATGAACCCTTCGAGACGAACGAGCTGGCTGCGCCCGAGCGCGGCCGCGATGTCGGTCAGGTTGTCTTTGAATCCGAACTCCTCGATGTCGTAGCGCCAGCTACCACCGGCGCCATAGCGGTTGTAGGCATCACGCGACATGCCGTGGAGGGTGAGGCGGCGAACGCGCGCGCTGAGCTCCTCATCATCCGTGGCCAGGGCTCCGCCCTCGCCGGTCGTCATCGTCTTGTTGGCGTAGAAGCTGAACGCCGCCGCATCACTCAGGCTGCCGCACTGGCGGCCGTGGTAGACGGTGCCGATGGCGTGGGCCGCATCTTCGAGGACCTTCAGGTGGTGACGGCTGGCGATGTCCATGATTGCATCCATGTCGCACGGTTCGCCGGCGATGTGAACGGGCAAGACGACCTTCGTCTGTGGCGTTATCGCGCGTTCGATCAGGTCTGCATCGATGTTCGCGTCGCTCTCCCGGACATCCACAAGCACGGGCGTCGCGCCCGTATGGATGATCACGTTGGCGGTGGCCGTGAAGGTGTAGGGCGAAGTAATCACCTCATCGCCGGGGCCGAGATCCCAGGCGGCCAGGGCCAGGTGCATCGCCGCGGTCGCCGAGTTCACCGCGTTCACGAACTTCGCGCCCGTGTAGGCACAAAGGTCTTCTTCGAGCGCCTTCACCTGGCTCGCGGTGGTCAGCCAGCCGCTGCGCAGGACAGCTTCAACCGCCGCGATATCGCCCTCATCGAGCTGGACTTTGACGAACGGGATGCGCTGTTCGGCCACGCCTCAAAGCGTAGATGGGTAGCCGGGAACGGGGAACCGGGTGACTCGGCACTCGGTACCTGGCACTCGCCTTACGTCGAGAGGCTGCCTTCGAGGTGGTCCGGGAAGTAGATACCTTCGGTGGCGCTTCCCGTGACGCCGACCTGGGTCAGGTTGGTAACCTTGCCGGCGACTTTCGCGCCATCCTGGTTGCGCCCCGAGACCTTCATTGCCGGCACTTCGACAACCATCGGCAGGCGTTGGCCGACGCGAGGCTGTGGATACGTACCCTTCACTTCACCGGCCTTAATCGCCGCCTTCAGGTCGTCTTCCGACACCACGGTGTTGTGCCAGCCCTTCGGGTCTTTCTTAAACCGCTCGGCCCATTTCGCGCGGGCGGTCGCAGGGGAGAGCGCACCGGAGATGATGTGCTTGGTCGCGAAGCCGCCCATCACTTCCCATTCCTTCTTCGGCGTGGGGGTGGGCGGAGCCCCGAAGCTAATCCGCTGGAGCACCATCGGCCGGGCGATGCGAATCGCGGCCGCATTCCCAACCACCCGTTGCAGACCGAGCATTCCTGCGGGGGTCCGATTCAGCGATGGGGCGGGGGCGTGACTCGCCAGCTTCGCGGCGGAGCGGGTGGACTGGCGATGCTTTGCTGGTTCGGCTTCAACGTGCCGGGGGGATTGGTGCGACATGGCTTCGATCTCCTGCGGTCGATTCTATGGGATCGCGCCGCCCACCGCGATGGCATATGGCTCCGCGCGTCAGTATCCAGATCTAGCTCAGAACCGCGCTCACATCGCGCAGGTACGCCTCGGCTTCCGTCGCCACGTTTCGTACGACTTCTGCCGCGGGGAGGATTTCGTGCACGAGGCCGGATGATTCGCCTGCCCAGTTGAGCATGTTTTCTGGACGATTGTTGTTCGCGCGGGTCCAGCCGAACGGCCGATCCTGGGCGGCGACAGCTGCCGCGAGCGCCTCCTCGTTGCCTGCCCATTCTTCGGTGAACCGGTTTTGGAGAATGCGGCTGACCACTCCCGCTGGCCAGGTCATGCCCATGGCGAGGTCCGCTGTAGATCCAATGTGCGTGCGGTCGCCATCGTTCGCGACGATCGCTTCGCGCTGTGCGTCGAGGTGCCCCGTCGCAGGGCCGCCGAATTCGAGCGTCGCCTTGAAGCGAGTGCCCATCAGGACGCCCGAAGCGCCCATGGCGAGAGCAGCCGCAAGCCCGCGGCCGCTGCCGACTCCACCCGCGACCACCACCGGGATATTGCCGGCGATATCGAGCACCTGGGCGGCAAAGCTGAGCGTGCCTCGTTGTCCGGTGTGTCCGCCGGCTTCGCTGCCCTGGACGATGATCCCCGAGGCCCTTCCCGCGATCGCTGCCTTCGCACTGGCGAAGTCCTGCACCTGGACGAACGCCATCAGACCGGCAGCCAGGCACTTCTCGAGCGCCGCACTCGTGTCCCCGAAGGAGAGCGTGACCATCTTCGGGCGCGCGGCGATCGCTACATCGAGCAGGTCGGGCGCGAACGGCGCCCAATCGAAACAGACGATGTTGACGGACCATGGTCGCGAGGTCGCCGCGCGTGTCGCGGCCAGTTCTCGTTCGAGATCATCTGGCGAGCGCCCGATGCCCCCGACGGTGCCAAGCCCCCCGGCGTTCGAAACCGCCGCGGCGAGGTTCGCGCCGCAATCAGACGCCATCCCGGCCTGGATGATTGGGTGGTCGATGCCGAGCGCCTTCGTCAGAGCAGTAGTCAGCATAGAACTCCTCCAGGAACGGATGCCCGGAGTATACGAGTCTGACCCAGGAGCGTGGACGCTGATCGAAACCCTCCGGCTGGGATGCCAAACCCCAACAGTAGACCCGGCTGGGCGTGTCCAGCCTGTGAATATCCGTAGAATGAAAGGGTGAAAGCGACACGAGTGTTCCTCACCCGCCATGGCCAGACCGTCACAAACACGGAGGGCCGCTTCTGCGGACATTCAGAGACCGAATTAACTCCAAAAGGCGAGGAGCAAGCGAAAGCTCTCGGCAAACGGCTGGCGAGAGTGAAACTCGAGGCCGTCTATTCAAGCGACTTCTCGAGGGCTATCCGTACGGCCGCGTTCATCGCCGGACAACGCCCACTCACCCCCCGCACCGACCCCGACCTTCGCGAACTGCACTACGGCGAGTGGGAACTCGAAAAAGGCGGCGATGTCGCACGAAAGTGGCGAACCCAGTACCGGCTGATGCGCCACGAAGACCCGGCCTGGCGCCCTCCCGGCGGCGAAACAGTCGCCGAAGTCCGGCAGCGGACGCGGGCCGCCTTCGACCGCATTGTCGAAGCGCACGAGGGCACGAAGGTCCTCATCGTTGCCCACGGCACCGCCCTGAACTGCCTCGTTTCCACCCTCCTGGACATGCCGGAATCCCATGTCTTCCGGATCGAAATCGGGAACTGCGGGTTGACCGAGGTTGAGGTGCGCAAGGGGACGCCCTACGTACTCACGCTCAACGACACCGCCCACCTCGCCGGGATTTAACCACCGGTGATCCCGATCGGCGATAGCAACCGGCGGACGCGTACACCATGGGTGACCTACGCCATTGTCCTCCTGAACTTCGCCGTCTTCATCTACATGGTGATGCTGCCTTCGGATCCACCGCACGAGAACCGTGAACTTTCGCGCCAATTCGTCGAACAAACCGAAACCGTCTGCTACGGCTTCCGAACGTATCCAACCGAGGCCGACCGCTTCATTTGCAAGTGGGCCTTCCAGCCGAAGGAGTTCTTCGATTCGGTTTCCGGCAAGACCGGGGCCGAAGGCGAAGCGCTCTGGGTGCCAATCCTCGCCATCGTCACCTCACTGTTTATGCACGGCGGATGGCTCCACATCTTCGGAAACATGATCTTCCTCTGGGTCTTCGCCGATAACATCGAAGACCGCCTCGGCCACGGCGTCTTCCTCCTCTTCTATCTCATCGCCGGGATTGTGGCCTCGTTCGTCCAGGGCGCCATCGACCCAAACAGCGTGGTGCCCGTTCTTGGCGCGAGCGGTGCGGTCGCTGGCGTTCTCGGGGCCTATCTCATCTGGTTCCCGGGCTCGACGATCCGGGTGCTCATTCCGTTTTTCATCCTCATCTTTATCCCGCTACCGGTGCCGGCATGGATCATGATCGGCCTCTGGTTCGCCCAGAACCTGCTGGCCGGGTACGCGACCATCGCCGACGCTGCCGCGCCAGACCAGGGCATCGCCTTCTTCGCCCACATTGCCGGATTCCTCTTCGGCGTCACGATCGCCATCCTCGCGGGCCGAAAACCGTCGCGCCGTCGCTACTGAGGCACTCCCGTCACGTGCGAGTAACTTCTGCGTAAACAGTCTGCAAGGCGCCCGCGAACAGCGTTCCGGGTAGGGAAAGGCGCCCGTACGTTGGCCGGGCCGTCCGAATCGGACCGCCCGGAGTGCCATGTCTCGTCGATTCGTCTTCCTTGGAACTGGCGGCCTGTTGCTGGCGGCGTTGCTCGCACTCGGAACGACCGCAACCCAGTGGCGAACGGCTGACGCCCTCTCGAACTGCTCGACTGGCACACCTGGCATGAGCGGCACAGAACAGCAGCTAATGGCATTGATCAACAATCATCGCGCCCAGCATGGCCTCGGATCGTTGCGCGCATCTCCGAACCTCTTCCGCGCTGCGGCCTGGATGTCCGAAGACCTGACCGCCTCCGGTGCGTTCAGCCATACCGATTCGCTCGGACGTTCCGCCTTCGCGCGGGTCGGCCAGTGTGGCTACGGATCGAGCGGCGCCGGCGAGAATATCGCGATGACCAGTTCGGCAGCGAGCGCGTTCAACCTCTTCCTGAACTCTGCCGGGCACAACGCCAACATGCTCAATCCGTCATGGCAAGTCATCGGCGTCGGCCAGACTGGTCGCATCTGGGTGGTTGATTTCGGGATGAGCGACGATTCCGGTGAGCCATGGGATTCGGGCTCGCCGCCGCCCCCACCCCCACCTACCCGCACCGCCACCCAGGCGCCCCCGAACCCCAACCCCCAGCCCACCGCCACTCCCCAGGCGGGCGGTTCCCCGGCCCAGCCCGGAGGGACGAACGGGAACGGCGCCGAAAGTGCCGCCCCTGCCGCGGTGAAAACGACGATCCTTCCGCCCACCAACTTCAAGTTGTGGGAACTCCCATCCAACGCGCCGGTGCGGCGTGCCATGCTCCAGATGATCGCGACCGAGTAGCTTCACAATTCGCCATCCCGCCGAGGTTTTACATTCGCGACTTTCCGTAACCGCGATTCGGGGGTACGGTGGCTCGCGGTGCGTGGTGGCTCCACGGAACAACGACCCATGACTCGACGACTGATACTGACCGGCTCCGGACTCCTTTTTGGCGCGATCGCCATCATGGTTGCAGTGGGCGCTCCGCACTGGGATTCAGCCCAGGCACTGACAAACTGCCCAACCGAAACGGCCGCTCTCAACGCCGCCGAAGAAACGGTCTTCAATGACCTGAACGCCTACCGCCAGGCCAACGGGCTCGCCCCGGTGAAACTCTCGCCGAACCTTTCGCGCGCTGCTGCATTCATGACCGAAGACCTGCTGGCCAAGCACTATTGGAGCCACTTTGAGCCGAGCGGGAGGTCGCCATTCCAGCGAGCCTTCGACTGTGGCTATCCGAGCACGAACACCGGGGAAAACCTCGCAATGACGTGGTCCGCGGCTTCGGTCGTTCCCCTTTTCAAGACCGATCCTCCGCACGACAGGATGATGCTGATGGCGCAGTGGAAAGTTGTGGGCATCGGCCAGGCTGGGGGCTACTGGGCGATGGATTTCGGCGCGGTCGATGATTCAGGAACGGTCGTCATCGCCGGCCCCAGTGTTACCGCGACACCGACCATCACACCCACCGCGACGGCCTCGCCAACACCTACGGCCACGCCAACGCCCGGCCCGAGGGACCCTTCGGCCTACCCGATTCGCCGGGCGATGCTCCAGATGGTGGCCACCGAATGAGCGCGCAACGCAAGAACCGGTACCAGGGCGGATACACGCATGAGAGTTTCCCGCGAGTGCCATTTTGTTCGGGAACTCCCTTATATTGCGATGGTAAAGGCCGGATTAGGATTCGGTAATTCCGGGGCTCGGCGGGGAGGACGTCTCTCGACGCTGCCGAGAACCGAGGGGGAGCTCAATGGGGGAGAGCAGACCCACCGGCACGGCCGGACGGGTGCTCGATGCCGAGGCCGCAAGGGCCGCGCTGGCCGACGCCTGCGCCACCCACGACCTGGACGCATCACTGGCTCGCAGCGCCGAGATTCTTCTCGATCGTTTCGATGCCTCGATGGCGCTGGTTTACGTTGCCCGTCCCGGCCGCAAGGCGTGGGGAGCACCCTCCACCGGTCGTTTCGCCCTCGAAAACGCCATTCCCAACCTCGAAGTCTTTCGCGATCACACATTCGGTGATCGACTAAGGTCGCTCGGCGCATCCACCGAGCACGACCTCGCGAACATCGCCAGCCGCACAGCGGGCCAGGAAGCGGTGTTCGCCGGAGGCATTCGCAGCACGGCGTGGGCGGCGCTGCAAGGCCCCGGGATCACCCCGCTCGGCTTCATCCTTCTCGGCTCGGTCGTGCCAGGCCGTTTCGACAACGCGACCGCCGAGGAATTGCGATCCCTCGCCGCCATCATGATCGCGCACGTGCGCCCGGCGGTCTTACTCGAAGAGCGCCAACTCGAACGCCGTCTCCTCCAGGAAGAGGCCCGTTTGCTCGGCGAAATCGCTCGCGCTGAAACCGAGGTGGTGCTTGCCACTTGCATCGCGGAAGGGGTTCGCCAGGCACTCGAAGGTGACCTTGCGCTTGTCTTCGTCCAGTCGCCGGTAAATCGCACGCCGATCCTGGTGGGGTCACCCCTGCAGGAATTCGATTCCGGCACGTGGGAAAACGCCCGGCTCGCATTTGGTACCGGCGACAATTCGTCGATCATCGAACGATCGAAGGCCACAGGCGCGTTCACCATCGGGAAACTCGCTGGCGGCACAACCCCACTTGAACGCTGGGCCCACCAGTCGCTCCGTGGCCAGTCGGCCGCAATTGCCGCCCGCTCACAAGAATCGGGTGGTCTCGGTTTCGGCATCGCCGTGATCCAACGAACACCGAAGTCCTGGTCAGAAGCCCAGACATCGTTCCTCGTACGTCTCGGACGAGTACTCCAAATCAGCGTCGAGCGGCTCCGGCGTGGTGCCAGCGCCATCGAACACGCCCTTCAGCTCGAAGACCAGTCGGCCAAAGTCCAGGCACTGATGCAGCTCATGACCACCCTGAGCCTGCAATCTCCGCCCGAGGAAGTCGCGGAACTCATCGCCCGGCAGGTGCGGCTCTACCTCGGCGCGGATGCGGTCCTCGTCTACGCCTTCGACCACGACAGCGGCACCCGCGTACGGGTAGCCGTGGACGCCATCGCCGGCGGGACCTTCACCCCCGAACGCATGCCCCTGCTCGAATCCGCGGCTTACCGTGGTGCACGCTTGCAGGCTCACGCCCGCTACACCGCGAATGAGCCGGAGGCGAGTCCCGAATGGCTGCGTGACTCGGCCGTCCGCACAGGCTACCAGAGCGCGGTTTGCGTCCGCCTCGATGCCGCCGGAGAGCCCGTCGGCATGATTGCTGCGGGGAGTCTCGATCCAGACCGGATGACCCAGCAGGCACTCGAGGACCTGGCCGCGCTTGCCACTCCCGCCGGCATGGTCCTCGAACGGGCACGTGCGGTTACCGCGCTCCAACTGCAGACCCAGCGGACCCAGGCGGTTCTCGATATCCTCGCCGCCCTCGGTCCGGCCGAATCGTTCGACCTCGTCGCCGACCCGGTCGCCAGTGCCCTGAGGCTTATGTACAGCGCCGACCACTGCGCGGTGGCAACGATCGAAAGCGGCACCGTTACCATCGCCGCAGTCGATTCGTCGATCGTCGCATGGCAAGAGGGCCAAACCTGGAGCACCCGCTCGCTCTGGGGCGAGGTTCACCCGACCAGTCCAGTCATTTACGTGATGCCCGATATCAACGAGATGCGGGACCCCCCGGAACTCACGGCCGAGTCGCGCGACCTCGGGATGCGCTCCAGCATGCGGGTCCTCATCGGCACACCCGCCGATCCGCTGGGCTTCGTCAGTGTCGGTTCGAAGCAATCTGGCCGCTTTAGCGAATTCGATGCCCGCCAGCTCGCCCAGATCGTCCAACCACTGGCCGTTGCAGCGCAATACTTCCGCAGCAAGAAAGAGGCCGAACTTCGGACCCAGCGGCTCGAAACGACCAACCGCGTGCTCACGCGGCTCGGCGCAGGCGGAACCCCGGCACACCTCGCCCGCGGATTCCTCGCCGAGTGCCGTGCACTCTTCGGCTCACGGCACGCGCTTGCACTGCAGTTCGATGAAGATAACCACGCCGGAACGCTCCTTGCCCTCGATACCGACTTCCCTGCCGCCGAGACGCTCCCCACCCGGTTCGTACTCGAAGAGATGCACACCGCGCGAATGTTGCGCCAGCCCACGCCCCAATTGGTGGTCGATGTGCGACAGGAAAGCACGCTCAACGCACTCCATCGGCACCTCATCGAAGCGGGCGTGTTCTCGGCCATCCGAGCGCCCCTGGTCGTTCACGATACCGTTCGCGGCGCCGTTTCCCTCTGGGCCGAAGGCGCCGGCCGTTTCTCCTGGGAAGATGCTGAACTCCTTGGCGCGCTCACCCGCCCGCTCGCGCTCGCCCTCGAAAAAGCATCCGCGCTCGAATCGCTCGGCGAAAGCGAACTGAAATACCGCTCGCTCGTCGCCCAGGCCGACGAGATGATCTTCCTCTTCGACCCCGACACCTTCCGGATACTCGATGCGAACTCGTTCACCTCGAAGGCGCTCGATTACCCCCCGGAGGAGCTGGCAACGCTGACCCTCGACCGTCTCCTCGAAGCAAGCCTCGACGAGATTCGGCGCAGTGTCGCTGTCGCAATCTCCGACGGCGAACTCCACCTCACCGACGCCCGCTTTAGGAAACGCGACGGCACCTCCGTCGATGTGGACGCCGTCGCCTCGATGGTGACCTTTGGCGGCCGCCAGGCGGTTCTCGTCCTCGCGCGCGATGTCTCCGAACGCAAGGCCCTCGTCCGCCAGCTCATGCAGAGCCAGAAAATGGACTCCCTTGGCGCGATGGCGGGTGCCGTCGCACACGACTTCAACAATCTGCTCACCACCATCCTCGGGTTCGCCGGGCTGCTCAAACGTTCACAGAACCTCGATACCGAAGAGCGTGAAAACCTCGCCCTCATCGAAGATGCCGCGCGCAGGGCCGCCGACCTCACCGGCCGGCTCCTCTCCTTCTCGCGCGGCGGTCTCGTTCGCTTCGGCAAGGTCGACCTGTGCACCGTCGCCGAAGACACTCTCTCGCTTGCCGAACCGACGATGCATTCGAAGTTGACCGTCACCCGCTCTCTGCCCGACGCTCCCGTCTATGTCGAAGGCGATGGTGGCCAGCTGCAGCAAGCGCTCACGAACATCGTCCTCAATGCGCGCGATGCCATGCCCGAAGGAGGATGCATCGACATCTCCCTCCGCGTCGATGGCTCGGTCGCGGTTGTCCACATCAGCGATACCGGCCCGGGCATGGATGAAGAGACGCGCATGCGCATCTTCGAACCGTTCTACACCACGAAGGCCCCCGGCTCCGGGACAGGCCTCGGCATGGCGATCACTTATGGCATCGTCCAGGGTCATCACGGCGACATCACCGTCCACAGCCGCCCGGGAGAGGGTACCGAGTTCACGATCAGCCTGCCGCTCCTGGATTACGGAACCGCTCCTGCCCCGATCGATCTCTTTAGCGCGGGCGAAGGCAATCTCGTGCTCGTCGTCGACGACGATGCCATGGTTCGAAGGACGACCACCGCCACGCTCGCAGAGCTGGGCTACAACGTCGTCGAAGCTCCTGGTGGCTCGACTGCCGTGGAAATCCTCAAGGCACGCCCGGATCGCTTCTGCGCGGTCCTCCTCGACCTCGTCATGCCCGGGATGACCGGCAGCGAGACGTTCCGCGCGCTCACCGCAATCCGGGCCGATCTCCCGGTCGTAGTCTGTACGGGCTACGCCGCTGATTCGCACATCGACACCGATGTGAAGCGCCGCAT
>JBATAT010000375.1:0-2647 GCA_049662005.1 Tepidiformaceae bacterium | reverse complement strand
AGTTTGGAGTTCACCCGTATTCGCATCGGCATTGGACGCCCCCACATCAACGGCGAACCGACCTGGGATCCCGAGTTCGTCTCGCCGTGGGTTCTCGGCGTACCCTCCGGCGAAGACAAGCGCGTCTTGGACGAGGCAGTCGAGCAGGCCGCCGATGCCGTCGACTGCATCCTGACCGAAGGCGTCGACGCCGCCGGGAGCCCGTTCACCCGGAAGTAGGAGAGTTCGCTAACGCAGGGATTCGACCGTCAGCCGGACGCCCTCTTCGAAGCGCACGCCCGGACTCCAGCCGAGTTCGCGCTCAATCGTCGAATAGTCGAGCCAGAAGTTGCGCACGTCGCCGGGACGCGGCGGGCCGTACTGTGCCTCGATCGTGTTCGCGGTGGCCTCGCTCAGGGTCCTGAAGATGTGATTCACCGTGACACCTTCGCCCGTGCCAACGTTCGCGACCAGCCCGCTGCCGCCCGTGAGCGCGAGTACATTGGCGCGTGCGATATCGCCCACGTAGAGGTAGTCCTTCTTCTGTTCGCCGTCGCCATCGATGGTGCAGGGCTGCCCCGCGAGCATGAGGCCCGTGAAGATGGCGATGACGCCGGCTTCGCCGTGCGGGTCCTGGCGGGGGCCGAAGGCGTTGCCGTAGCGAAAGATCGTGTAATCCACGCCGGCGGTGCGCGCCGCGAGCTGGATGTACAGTTCGCCGACGTACTTTGAGGTGCCATAGTTCGAGCGCGGCGCAATCGGGTGCTCTTCCGTCACCGGCAAGAATTCCGGTTCGCCGTACACCGTGCCGCCCGACGACGAATAAATGACCTTTCGTACGCCGTTTTCGATGGCCAGTTGGAGCAGGCGGGCAGTTCCGCCGCCGTTCACTTCGAGGTCGTGGACCGGGTCTGCGGTGCCGACCTTCACGCTCGCCTGGGCGGCGTGGTGGTTCACGATCTCCGGCTGAAATTCGGCGAAAATCGTCTTCAGTTCGAGCGCGTGGAGGTCGACTTCGTGAAGTGTCGCCCCGCGAGGAACGTTCGCGCGCCGTCCGGTGGCCAGGTTGTCGACGACGGCGACCTCGTGGCCCTCGGCCAGGTACGCCTCGACGATGTGGGAACCGATGAAGCCGGCGCCGCCGGTCACAAGTATTCGCATCGGTTCAGTCTGCGAGAGCGATGGCCAACGTGCGATGGCTCAGGCTGTTTGCGGTTCGCGCAGTTTGGCGAATCCCCAACCGATCGCCGCGCAGCAGAGGCCAGCCACGCATCCGCCGAGCAGCATCGGGCCGATGAACTGTCCCATCGGGGCGCCACTCGACATCTGAGCGTATTTGGCAATGACGACGTTCGCGACGAAGCCACCGGCGAAGCCCCACGCAATCCATTGCTTCTCCATACTCGATCGACCGATGCCGATTTCGTCGAACACGTCACGGACTGGATTCCCGCCTGGCAGCGGCCTTCGCGCGGCCTCCGCCTCGAGGGCGGCGACAAGTTCGTTGATCAGTTCTTCCGGGATTTCATCGAACGCGTCATCGCCGGGGTCGTCCATCGAGCGGTGTTCGAGTGGGCGGTTGCGCGCGTTTCGCCGATGAATGCGGGGGCCGCGAACGAATTCGGTGGTCGGCTGCGCGCTCGATTTCGAACAGCCGAGGCAGCTGTTCCCACCGGCTGAGAAGTCTTCGAAGCTCAGAACTTTTCCACAGCTTGTGCAGCGGGTGCGAACGAAGGTGTCGGGCATCGCGAACTACTCCGTCGGGGGCGTGCCGCTGCCGCCAGCGCCTTCGCTGGGTGGCCCGGCGTTCGGAGTTGGCGTCAGCGTTGGAGTCGGGGTCGCGGTAGGCGCCGGCGTCGGTGTCTTTGTCGGCGAAGGTGTCGCGGTTGGTGCCGTGTTGTCTTCGTCAGGCGCCTGTGTGGCCGTTCGAGTTGGGGTTGCCGTCCGCGCCGGGTTTGTCGTTCGCGTAGGCGTGCCGGGTACGGGCGTCGCTGTCGCCACGCGGGTCGATTCCCCGGCGACGGTCGAAGTCGCATCGGCGGGTGCGGCCTTGCCGCCGGTTTCCTGGGCGGCGAGCACCTGGTTCTGGGATCCATCGAGCAGTTCGATCCCGGCACCCGACGTGCCCTGGAGCTGGCTGAGCAGCGAAGGCAGCCGGGACGAGCTCGCCTCGCCGGGAGGCGCAGGTGTGACGACAGAGCCATCGGCGGCGTATTGCATACAACCGGTCGAGGCCAGGGCGAACACCGCGATCGAGAGCGCGAGAGCGGGCAAGAAGCGGCGACAGCGTGCGCGAATCGGCATGAACAGAGCCTACCGGGCACACCCCGCGACGGAGCATCGGGTGGATGCTGATTCCGCACGTGCGAACCCCTATAACGGCGAATCACGGTGTCGCGGGGCTCCGCCCCCGGCGTAATCACATGCATGTGCCTTCCCGGCACAAACGGCTGCTTACCCGCAGGAGTCGCGGGGCTCCGCCCCCGCTTACTGACATGCATGCCCGCTTCCCGGCACAAAGGTCGCTTAACCGCGGGAGTCGCGGGGCTCCGCCCCCGCTTACTGACATGCATGCCCGCTATCCAAAACTGTCGTTCGCCGCAGCAATGCCCACCCCGGAACCTCTGGTGTCTGGGGTGGCGCGCTTGTGATTAAGCGGGGGCTGAGC
>JBATAT010000374.1:0-13072 GCA_049662005.1 Tepidiformaceae bacterium | reverse complement strand
ATGATCACGATATCGAATCCAAATGCATCCATCACCGAGACGACTTCGGAAATCGTCGGGGCGAGCCCACCGAGCGCCCCGCGCCCCGCCATGCTCCGGACATAGACGCCCGGGTCCAGGGCAAGGTCTTGCATCCGGATCCGGTCCCCGAGGATAGCGCCCTTCGTGAACGGACTGGACGGATCGACAGCAACGATTCCGACCGTTTTTTCACGCTTTCGATAGGCTGCCGCGAGGGCGCCCGTGAGCGTACTCTTCCCGGAACCGGCGCCCCCGGTGACTCCGACGATGTGGGTCTTGCCGGAATGTGGGTAGAGCGCACGGAAGTATTCCCGGCCCTCCGGAGTTGCATTTTCGACACGGCTAATGATGCGCGCGAGCGCGCGGCGGTCCTTCTTCAGGAACCGCTCTACAAGTTCATCCACCGATTACTTCTTCACATGCTCGTAAACGAACTTCACGATGTCCTGCGTGTTGGTTCCGGGCCGGAAGACTGCGCTAAAGCCGAGATCGGTCAACGCCTTCGAATCCTCCTCCGGGATGATGCCGCCGCAGAACAGGAGGACGTCGTCGACGCCGCGCTTCTTGAGTTCAGCGATTACGCGCGGAAACAGTTCCAGGTGAGCCCCCGAGAGGATACTCAGGCCAACAACATCGACGTCTTCCTGGAGCGCCGCTTCCGCAATCATTTCGGGCGTCTGGCGGATCCCGGTGTAGATGACTTCGCACCCGCCATCACGCAGGGCGCGGGCGACAACTTTCGCACCCCGGTCATGCCCGTCGAGACCAGGCTTTGCAATCAGCACCCGTATCTGCGCTGTCGTCGTTGTACTCATTGAAACCTCGTTATGGTGGCTGTTAAGGAAAGACTAATCGTTCGCGCTTATTTGCGCTGCACGAGCTGGAGATTGACGCCGTGGGTCGATTTCGCTGAAACGAACGCGACGCCGTTGCTTGGCGCACCGACACGGGCGCCCTGCGCGCGCAAGTGTTCGACCGCGTCGTCGATATCGTCGACTTCGATTGAGAGCAGGAATGTGCCTTCTCCCCGCTCCTTCGCGAATTGCGCGACCGGGCCGTCGTCACCCACGGGCTGGATGAATTCGAGGTCGCTCTCGCCAACCGGCATGAACGCGTTCTTGATCCCGAGCGCGGCGTTCTCGCCGCCCTTGCTGGCATCGGCAGCGAAACCAAAGTTCCGCGCGTACGTTTCCATCGCCGTGTGAAGGTCCTTCACGACGATCCCGACGTGATCGATCCGCTTCGCTTTCAAGCCGGCGACTCCTCAATGGGAAGGGCGTTGTACTGGATCAGGGCAAAGGGAACGCCACTCGTGCCACCCTTGATCGCCGCGATTTTTGCACCGGGCTGGACCGCTTTCGATGGCTCGGTCACTTCGTAGCCTTTCGACCGAAGGTCTCCGACGGCAGCGTCGATGTCATCGACCGCCAGGACCATGCCCCAGAGCTTTGCCTTCACCTCTTCGCCTGGCGTGACCTGCGGAGGCCCGGCGAACTCGAGCACAACTTCCTGCAGCTTCGCGAAGGCGAGCTGCGCCGAAGTGCCGGGGCGAATCATTTTTCGCTTGATTTCTATCCCAAGGTTGTCAGCGAACGTTTGCGCCACGGTCCCGCTGTCGTTCGATGAGATGACGATGTGGTCGATGTGGGTTGCGCCGATTCCCATGGCCTAGCCCCCGTGTCCATCGGTGAGCGGAGTGGCGAATTCCACCAGGACGCCGTGGTTTGACTTTGGGTGCAGGAAGCAAATCATCCCCGCGAGCCCGAGGCGGGGCTTCTGGTCGATGAGCTCAATGCCCTTCTGGCGAGCGCCTTCGAGTTCCGCATCGACGTCGTCGGATTCGAAGCAGATGTGGTGCATGCCTTCTCCGCGAGACGCGAGGAACTTCGCCACGCCAGTGTCATCGCGCGTGGGTTCGAGCAGTTCGATTTCCGAGCCGCCGATCTCAAGGAGCACGCCACGGACACCCTGGTCTTCGATAACACGGTCCGCGGTCACTTTCAGACCAAGGGCATCGCGATAGAACTTCATCGCTTCGTCGGCGCTCTTTACGACCACCCCGACGTGGTGAATCTTCTTCAGCATTTGGGTTCGGTTCTCCTCACGGCCTGGCCGGTATTATTCGTTGGTGGGCGTTGATTTCCGCACGCCAGCCATGCCGGCAAGGACGGCGGCGATGTGATGCCAGTGTTCGCGATCGTGATCGGTCGCCGCGCGCACAACTCGCACGTAATCCTGGCTTTCATCCGTGAGGTCATCGTCGCTCACCTGCTCGAGTTCATCGACAAGCCGCTGGCGGCCACCACGCAATTGCTCGTAGACGCTCCAGAAATTCAACAGGCGCTTCCGCTCGACGTGATCCGCGTTCCAGTGGTCGTGTTGCCTTTCGTCCAATAGATGACCTGGAAGCGGTTGGCCCGCGCGGATATCGCGAATCGCCGCCACATATTCGGCTTCCCAACTGGCAACATGCCCAACAATATCTTTGAGCGACCAGTCTCCAATGAATGGGCGGTCGATATCGCGTATGCGACAGGTCTCGATGTTCCGAATGAGCTGGTTGCGTTCCACTTCGAACTCGTTCAGCAAGCGCCGCCGTTCGTCGCTACGCACGCGGACATCATCGTCGCTCATTAAATGAACACCGGTTCGCGCTGCTCGCCCCAGACGCCGCGCAGACGGTGGCTGATCTCACCGAGCGTCACGCGAGCCTCAACGCATTCGACCATGATCGGGATGAGGTTTTCGGTACCTCGAGCGCCGGTTTCGAGCTTCGCAAGCAAGGCTTCGACGGCCGCGTTGTCGCGGTTGGCGCGAAGCTTCGCGAGCTTGGCGGCCTGGCGCTGGCCTAGCGCCGGGTCGACCCGAAGAAGGTCCGGCTTCGTCTCGTCGACGTTGATGAAGTCATTCACCCCGACGATGACCCGTTCCTTCTCTTCGATGTTCATCTGGTAACGGTAGGCCGCTTCCTGGATTTCCTTCTGCTGGAAGCCCTGTTCGATGGCGACAAGTGAACCACCGAGGTTGTCGATCGTGCGGATATACTCCTCGGCTTCGGCCTCGAGCCGGTTCGTCATATCTTCGATGAAGTAGGACCCACCGAGCGGGTCGGCAACGTCGCCAACGCCATTTTCGTAGGCGAGGATCTGCTGCGTGCGAAGGGCAATCTGCACGGCCTTTTCGGTCGGCAAGGCGAGTGCTTCATCCATCGAGTTCGTATGTAGAGACTGCGTGCCTCCGAGCACCGCGGCGAGCGCCTGGACGGTTGTCCTCACGATGTTGTTCTCAGGCTGTTGGGCCGTCAGCGTGGCGCCGCCGGTTTGCGTGTGGAACCGCAGCATCAGCGACCGGGGGCTCTTCGCTTCGAAACGCTCCTTCATGATCTTCGCCCAGAGGCGGCGAGCCGCCCGGAACTTCGCTACTTCCTCGAGGAAGTTGTTGTGGCAGGCAAAGAAGAAGCTCAGGCGCCCGGCGAACGCATCGACGTCGAGGCCAGCAGAGATAGCAGCATCGACGTACGAGATGCCGTCGGCGAGTGTGAAAGCGATCTCCTGGGCGGCCGTGCAACCCGCCTCACGCATGTGGTAGCCCGAGATGGAGATCGTGTTCCACTGCGGCACAACATCCTTGCAGTACGCAAAGATGTCCGTGATCAGCCGCATGCTCGGCTGCGGCGGATAAATGTAGGTACCGCGCGCGATGTATTCCTTCAGGATGTCGTTTTGAACGGTGCCGCCCAGCTTGTCGGGGCTGATGCCCTGCTGCTTCCCAACGGCAACGTAGAGCGCCAGGAGAACCGCCGCGGTGGCGTTAATCGTCATGGATGTCGTGACTTTATCGAGCGGAATCTGATCGAAGAGCGTCAGCATGTCTTCGATCGAATCGATGGCAACACCGACTTTGCCGACTTCGCCCGCAGCCATGGGATCGTCGCTGTCGTAGCCAATCTGGGTCGGGAGGTCGAATGCTACCGAAAGGCCAGTCTGCCCTTGCGAAAGCAGGTAACGGTAGCGTTGATTCGATTCCTCGGCGGTGCCGAATCCGGCGTACTGCCGCATCGTCCAGAACCGGCCACGGTACATCGTTGGCTGAATCCCGCGGGTGAACGGATATTCGCCGGGGAAACCCAGCTGTGAGGCCGGGTCCCAGCCGTTGAGGTCGTCCTGGGTGTAGACCGGTTCGAGGGGCATCTTCCCCGTGGTCTCAAAGACCCTGCTACGCTCTGGCGACCTCTCGATGGCCTTCGCGTAGGGGCCTTGAAGCCACTCGCGCTTCGTCGTTATCGGCATTTATGTAGAGACTCCGGAAGGCAAACGGCAAGCGCCGATGGATCGGCGCCTTGTGCCGCAAGTATAGGAGTGCGCGAATGCCGCGGCAAACGAACGTCAGGGGTTCGTTGTATCCCGGGACTGCTCGATGAGTCGCTTTAGGCGCTCTGTTTCGAAGTCCAGGGGTTCCCGGATGATCGCCAGGTGGCGGCGACGGTCATGGAGGTCGTCGTCGTAGGTGCGGATGCGCTCTGGTTGTGCCATACATCAAGAATCGGCCACGCCCAACGCCTTCGACAATCGGGAAAAGCCCACGGATATCCGCAGGGCGTGTTTACCGCTCGGTTGGTCGTCCACGAGTAGGTAGGACGTGCGTCATAAATAAGGGCTTTACCTCTTGACAAATATCCCTATAATCGCGGAATGCCTGAGATGTGGGGTCTCGGGTTACGGGGGAACTTGACAACTTTCGCAGAACCATCGTTCGCGAGCTGCCTGCTTGTGGCGCCGCCTGATGTCGAGACATTGGGTTTCGTGCGCGCGCTCCACACCGGCGGTTTCGCCGTATTGGAACGCGATCCCGAACATGGTGCGTTGCAACTGGCGAGTTCGCGGGAATTCAATATTGTGGCCTGGTACGTCGATTCCCGGTCCACCTCCCAGCTGGTAACGATCGCCCGCCTTTCTTCCGTCGGCGTGAATGTCATCGCCGTCTTCGACGCGGCAGAACCCGAACTCGTCGCCGATGCGTTCGGTGCAGGGGCGCACGCCTGCCTCGATGTTCGAGCGGACAGCCGCGTTGTTGCTGCACAGGTCCGCGCGGTGCTTCGGCGCACCGGCGCGTATGATTTAGCAGCGGCCGAAGTCTCCGGTTTGCTTCAGATCGGAGACCTAACGGTCGATATGGATAGATGCGAGGTGCAACGCGCGGGAGCATACGTAGCCCTGACGGCATCGGAGTTTCGAATTGTCGAGTACATGGCCCGCAACAGTGGCCGCGTCCTCAAACCACACGAAATTCTCAATGCCGTCTCAAGCGACTACGAATATCTTCCTCGGGAAGCACAGGATGTATTCAAAGTGTACGTCCGGCGCATCCGGCGAAAGTTGGAGCCCACGGAAGCCGAACCGCGTTACCTGGTAACCGTTCGAGGATTTGGGTACCGGCTGGAAGGTGGGAGCATTGCTCCTGCCGAGCGGGGCACGGCGATCACCGCCTAGTGCATCCTGGCTCCCGGAACGCTCCGCACATCGCCGGGAGAAATTGGTGGTCGACCAGGGGAACGATTCCGAGGACTATCTGCTCGAACGGCTCAACGAAGCCGCCTCGGGCGATACTGCACTACGCCAACTCCGGCGTCGGTATGATCTGCTGCGCCACGACTACGAAGACCTCCTCGACCGGCTCGGCGAACTCGAAAACCGGCTCGATCAGAACGCCGCCCAGAAGTCTGCCGGTACACACGGGTCAGACTTGGCCGCCAGCATCGCCGAGGCCATCGCGGCGCCCCTCCTCCGACTACGGGACGACTACCTGTCAGCCGTAGCCGGCTTGCAAGGAGTCGTGACGGGCCTTGAGGGCCTCGCTACGGGATTCAAAGGGCAACACGGCGTTCGTTCGGCTCCGGAAGCGGTCGAACAACCCGACACCGAACCCGTACCAGCTCCCGGCCCTGCGCCTGATGCCGAACCTCCTCGACGAGCTCCAACCCATAAAATGCAGGTAGACGTGAAAGGCTCCGGCTTCGGCGAACTCCTGGATTTCCAGGAGCGACTTTCGCACCTCAAGGGCGTTTCACGTGTTTCCATCAGCGCAATCGATAGCGACCGCGCCACCCTCGTCGTCGAACTTGAAGAATCGCAGACCAGCAACGAATGAAGCTGCTCACACGTCGCGCGCAGGTCCACTTTTATGGTAAGTCACAAGTTGACCAGCACGCCCCACAAACCTAGGATCGAGGGGTTGCTGAGGTAGCTCAGTTGGTAGAGCACGGCACTGAAAATGCCGGTGTCCTCGGTTCGATCCCGAGCCTCAGCACCACAATTCTGAATCTGGAGGCGACAATAATGTCGCCTCTTTTTGTTGGCAGTTGGGTGGGTGAGACCAACCGTGACGCCAATTGACGACAATCAATTGGTCTCCCCGAACAGGCGGTCCATGGCTTCCGCGACCGAGTCTTGCATTGATGCGGTGACGGGGGTAGACATCCATAGGTCACTCCGAAGGTGAGCTATCCCGCTTGCCTGCGAGAATCCGACAAGCGATGCGGCTCGGGTGGGCAGGTGTGCGGTCCTATGCGCGATTGTCCGAGGTCATTGCGACCTCAAACGGTCTTTGGTAGGGTTCATCATCGAGCGAAACCCGACCTAAAATTCACTCGCTCTCAGTGCCAGAATAGGACGGTATGCACGGGCACCTTTTCGGCCGCAGGACGTTCCTTAAGTTGAGTTCGGCGCTCTTGGCGCCGACCGCCTTAACCCTAGCTGGGTGTGGAGGCGGGAGCAGCAGGCCGTCCGAGTCACCTCCACCGGGTTCCGTATCGTCCGCGAACTCAGTGTCATCGAGTCCTGCGTCAGCCGCACCGACGAACACGCGAATCCCCACACCACCGCCGCCAAAAGGCAGAATCGCGTTCCATCGCCCGGTGGGCGCGGAATTTCAGATCTTCACCATTGATGCCGACGGAGCCAGCGAAACGCAGCTCACTAACAGCCCTGGGAGCTACCACACCGCCAAGTGGTCACCGGATGGGCAATTGATCGCCGCGGTTGGGGAGCACTCCGGCGAGAAGTCCAGGGTCTGGGTGATGAACGCCGATGGTTCCGCTCTGAGACAACTCACCAAAGGGCCGGAGGACGACACGGTTCCTGCCTGGAGTCCGGACGGGAAGAGCATTGTCTTTGCGCAGGTGAATGGGAAGGCCTTCAACCTTGCTGAGATTGGCCTCGATGGTTCCTCCTTGCGGCGACTGACCGACACTGCAGAGATCAACAGCCAAGCGTCGTTTTCGCCAGACGGAACAAAGCTAGCGTTTGCTCGCGGGGATCTCGACGGCAAGGTCGGTGGCATCTACGTGATGAATCCAGACGGCACCGCGGTTACACGGCTATCGGGCGCCGCAGACAACGATTGGCTGCCTGCGTGGTCGCCGGACGGCACCCATATCGCCTTCGCCAGCGTGTCCGGCAGCGGCATCTACCTTATGCGCCCTGATGGCTCCGGCCGACAAAAGGTTGTTGGCGGGGGAACGTGGCCAACATGGTCACCCGACGGAAACTATCTTGCCTTCAACCGTCCCGAGAACAACTGGGAACTCCACGTCATCACCGTAGCTGGTGCTGGCGATCGAGTCGTGACAGAGACGTCGAGCCAGCACTATTGCGCCTACCCATCGTGGCAACCCGCAGTCTCCTGAGCGCCGTGGCCGCCGTCGGCGAGATCATCACCGAATAGCATCAGATCGGTGACGGAGAACGACGCCCGACGGAGTCTGACTTCGTCTCAAGGGTGTCCATGACGTATGGCAGCGGATCATTTGCGACGAGGCCTTCGGCCACCGGTGTCCTGCGAACACCGTGTCCTATTCCGGAGGCACTGCCGGCCAGCGCTTCAACGACGGTATAGTGACACCACCCACAGGGACGCTTCTTCATCCGAAAGGCGATTGGCTGGTCATTGAGAGAGCATTCGAAAACAGATGCGAACGCTGTCCGGGGCTTCATAGCCGCCCACGAAACCCGGCTTTCCGGCCTGTCGAAACGCGAGGCGTTGCTGTGGCTCAACCGCAGTCGAAGCCTGAAGAGCCTCGATTAACGGAGTTCTGGGCCGGGGAATAGGCCAACAAGGTTCTCTTCCTCAGTTGGCAGCGAACGCTTGATGACATCGAGGTGGTCGAGCGCGATGCCAGCGCCGATGGCGACGCATTCGAGCGGGTTATCGGCCACGTAGCACGGCACGCCGGTTTCCTGGGTTAAGAGTTCGTCCATGTGTCGAAGCAGTGCGCCGCCGCCAGTGAGGACAATCCCGCGATCGATGACATCGGAGGCAAGTTCAGGCGGGGTCTTTTCGAGCACGGCCCGAACCGTTTGGACGATGGTGCCGAGGCAATCCTGAATCGCCTGCGCGACTTCAATGCTGTTGAGCGAGATGGTCTTGGGGAGACCACTGAGCTGGTCACGACCGCGAACCTGGGTGGCCAGGCCCTCATCGACGGGGATCGCACTGCCCACGGCGATCTTGATCTCTTCTGCGGTCTTTTCGCCGATGATGAGGTTATGGCGCCGGCGAACGTAAGCGATGATCGCTTCATCGATACGGTCGCCCGCCATGCGAACCGATTCGCTGACTACGATGCCGTAGAGCGAGATGACAGCCGCTTCGGCACGGCCGCCTCCGATGTTCACCACCATGTTGCCGCGAGCGGTGCCAATCGGGATCCGAGCGCCGATCGCGGCCGCCAGCGGTTCGGGCACAAGATGGGCGGGCTTGCGTGCACCGGCCTGTTCGGATGCATCGCGAACGGCGCGCTGCTCCACGCTGGTAACCCCCGCCGGCACCGTCACCATCACCTCCGGCCGGATAAGGTTGAAACGGCCCGTGATGACGCCAATGAAGTAGCGCAGCATCGCCTCGGTCGTCAGGTAGTCGGCGATGACGCCGTCGCGCATCGGTCGAATAACGCTGATCGACCCGGGGGTCCGGCCCTGCATCGCGCGGGCTTCGCTGCCGACCGCCACGATAGCATTGTCACGATTATGTCTCGCTACAACCGACGGCTCGTTGACCACGATGCCGTGCCCTTTGACATACACGAGGATGTTGGCGGTGCCGAGGTCGATCCCGGCGCGCTTCGGCGTAAGAAAGTCCATTGCCATCAGTTCCGTTCCACCTCTACCCCAAGTGCCGTGAGCTTTTCCGTCAGCCGTTCGTACCCCCGATCGAGATGAAAGATGTCGTCGATGATGGTGGTTCCCTGCGCGACCATGGCGGCGAGCAGGACAGCCGCCCCTGCGCGTACGTCGAGCGCTCTCACCCGCGTACCGTGCAGCGGCGTGGGCCCAGAGACAATCGCCGACGAACCGGTACTCACAATTTCCGCGCCCATCTTTCGGAGTTCGCTCACGTAGAGCATGCGGTTATCGAAGACACGTTCGTGAATGATTGAAACGCCATTGGCCTGGGTCAGCAGGGCGGCCATCGGCGCGTGAAGGTCGGTTGCGAGCCCCGGGTATGGGAGCGCCTGGAAACTCACTGCCCGGATTGGCCCCTCCCGGCGAACGCGGAGCATCCCATCGGATTCGTCGATTTGGGCGCCAGCGGACCGCAATTTTGTCAGGAGGGCGTCCATAACGCCCGTCGGCACGTCGCGCAGTTCGACATCGCCGCCAGTCATTACGGCGGCGATCGCGAACGTCCCGGTTTCAATCCGGTCGGGCATAATCCTGCTGGTCGTCCCGTGGAGGTTCTCGACCCCATCGATTTCGAGGATCTGGCTGCCGCTTCCGGAAATTCGCGCACCCATCGCGTTGAGCAGGCGGATGAGGCCCTGGACCTCGGGTTCGGTCGCGGCATTGACGATGGTGACGTGGCCCCGCGCAAGGACAGCCGCCATCATGACGTTCTGCGTGCCGGAGACCGATGGGTAGTCCATGAAAACCCGGGCGCCGTGGAGGCCATTCGCCGCAGTGGCAACGAAACGCTCCCCTTCCCGGATGACGCGCGCGCCCATCGCTTCGAATCCGGAAAGGTGCACGTCGATCGGTCGTTGTCCGATGACATCGCCGCCGGGAGGTGCCGAGGCTGCGTAGCCATGGCGCGCAACCAGCGGACCCATGACCTGGAACGAAGCCCGGTTTTCACTGATCAGGTCCGTCGGCGCCTCGAATATGTTGACCTGGCGGCAGTTCAGGCGCACGGCCCGGTTGGGCAATCGCTCGACCTCGGCGCCGAGGCTGACGAGGAGCGCACCCAGTGAATCGACGTCACTGATGTCCGGGACGTTCTCGAGGATGAGGTCTTCATCGGTCAACAAAGCGGCGCACATAGCCGCCAGGGCATGGTTCTTAGCGCCCGAAATGTCGATCGCGCCGCGGAGGGTAACTCCGCCCCGGACGACGTACTTTCCACCACGGACTTGCGTTGTCATCTCTGGCAAGTCTATGGGCTGCACGTGCATCGGGCGAACGAACCACGCCGAACCAGCCGCAACACCGTGAGCGGCCCCTGCGGCCCCTGGCCATCGCGAAAACGGCGCTCGGCGTTAGACGCGGGGAGCGCCGGGACGACGACGGCGTTGAACGATTCGCAAGCGCATGAGCGACCGCTGGAGCGAGGCCGCCGCACGAGCCATGTCGATGTCCCGGTCACTCTGTTCGCGGTATCGCTTGAGGCGATCTTCGGCACGGGCGCGTGCCGCCTCGGCACGGGCGACATCGATCTCTTCGGCCGCTTCGGCAGCATCGGCAAGGATGGTCACGTGGTCGTTGCTGACTTCCATGAAGCCACCGGAGACCGCGAATGCATCTTCCTGTTGCGCGCGACGGATCACGAGTTCGCCTGGATCGAGGGTCGTCATGAGCGCTGCGTGCCGTGGCAGGATAGCCAGCTGGCCTTCGCTACCCGGAGCGACGAGCACGTCCACTCCATGCTCCACTCGGACGACGCGTTCCGCGGTCACGACTTCGACGGTGAGGGGCATGATTAGCCCTCCGCCAGCGTCCGGCCCTTTTCGATGGCGGCATCGATGCTACCGACCATGTAGAAGGCCTGTTCAGGCAGCCCGTCGTGCATACCCTCGAGAATTTCCTTGAACCCGCGAATCGTTTCGCGGACCGCAACGTATGCACCGGGCGTTCCGGTGAACTGTTCGGCAACGAACATCGGCTGGGTCAGGAAACGCTGGATCTTGCGGGCGCGCGCAACGGTGAGCTTATCTTCATCCGAGAGCTCGTCGATGCCGAGAATGGCGATGATGTCCTGCAGGTCCTTATAGCGCTGGAGCACGCTCTGTACTCCGCGCGCGACTTCGTAATGATCCTCGCCCACAATGCGCGGTTCGAGAGCGCGTGAGTACGACGTCAGCGGGTCCATCGCCGGGAAGAGCGCCTGCTCGGCGAGTGATCGCTCGAGGGCGACAACCGCATCGAGGTGGCCGAACGTTGTCGCCACACCGGGGTCGGTGTAGTCGTCCGCAGGTACGTAAATGGCCTGGAACGAAGTGATCGAACCCTTCTTCGTCGATGTGATCCGCTCTTCGAGGTCGCCCATTTCCGTGGCGAGGGTTGGCTGGTAACCCACCGCCGAAGGCATTCGGCCAAGCAGCGCGGAAACTTCCATGCCGGCGAGCGTGTAGCGATAGATGTTGTCGACGAAGAAAAGGACGTCGCGGCCCTCTTCGTCACGGAAGTATTCGGCCATCGTCAGCCCGGAGAGCGCGACCCGGAGGCGGACTCCAGGGGGTTCGTTCATCTGGCCGAAGACCATGGCCATCTTCGGGAGCACGCCCGAATCTCTCATCTCGTGCCAGAGGTCGTTCCCTTCACGAGAGCGCTCGCCGACGCCGGCGAAGACCGAGTACCCACCGTGTTCGCGGGCAATGTTCGAGATGAGTTCCTGGATGACGACCGTCTTGCCGACGCCGGCGCCGCCATAGAGGCCGACCTTACCGCCGCGGACGAGCGGAGCGATGAGGTCGATGACCTTGATCCCGGTCTCGAGAACGGACGGTGCGGTCTCTTGCTCTTCGAACGACGGTGGCTTGCGGTGGATTTCCCAGGTTGGGCCGCCCTCAGGAGCGGGGAGGTTGTCGATCGGCTCGCCGAGCACGTTGAACATCCGCCCCAGCGACTGTTCGCCAACGGGCACCGAAATCGCCCGGCCGGTATCGACCGCCGTGGTGTTCCGGCGCAGTCCGTCGGTGGTATCCATGGCCAGGCAGCGAACCCAGTTATTGCCAAGGTGTTGCTGCACTTCCGTAACGAGCGGGGTGCCATCCTCGCGGATGACGTTCACCGCGTTGTTGATGGCTGGAAGCTGCCCCGGAGGGAACTCGATGTCGAGCACCGTTCCGATGATCTGGACGACCCGTCCCGTGTTCGAAGCTGTTGCAGTGACCATTTGGAGACCCTCCGGAGTTACCGTGATCCGAACGCGTTGGAGCGCCCGGAAATGTCCGGGCATTCACCCGGGTTGTGTCGTCGTTCGATAGCGTGGGCGCCACCCGTGGCAACTCCCTCGCTTGCGTTTGCGAAGTGGTTGACGGCCAGGTGAGCGGAACCTGAATTTCGGTGGCCCCTGTCGGTCATCGTCATACAGCCACCCCGATGATCTCCCGGATGTCAACATCCGCGAGCGAATCGAACTCCCTGTCGGGGTTCGGCAGCTCGAGATCGCGCGTGTACTCCGTGCGGACCGCCCACACGGTCATCCCGGCACGCCGGGCCGATTCAATCCCTGCCGGAGCATCTTCGAAGGCGAGGCAGCGCTTCGGGTCGACACCGAGCTTTTCCGCGGCGAGAAGATAAATCTCCGGGTCCGGCTTGCCATTTTCGATTTCGCTACCCGTAACGATCGCCTCGAAGGCGGAGCCAAGCCCGATCTTTTCGAGGCAGGCTTCGACCCACGGCCGAATTGAGGAAGATGCAAGCGCAAGGCGCTGATTCGACATCCGCAACGCTGTCACGATGGAAAGCGCGCCGGGAAGAGCACTGCTTCGTTCGCGGTAGCGCGCAAGGACAAGTTCGCGGTAGATCGGAGAATAGTACTCGCGCGGCTGGGAGAGACC
>JBATAT010000373.1:0-3099 GCA_049662005.1 Tepidiformaceae bacterium | reverse complement strand
TTTGCGATGGAACAACTCGTCGACGAGATGGCGGAAAAGCTCGGAATGGACGTTGAAGCACTGCGAATGCTGAACACGTGCAAGGAAGGCACCCGCGGGCCGATGGGCATGCCCCACAAGGCGCCGGGGCACGAAGAGTGCGTGCGGCAGGCGATGAATTCCGAGCACTACAAGTCGCCGCTCGAGGGGCCGAACCGGGGACGAGGCACGGCTTCGGGCTTCTGGTTCAATGTTGGACTTCGTTCGAGCGTCACCGTGACCGTACAGCCAGATGGCACGGTCAGCCTGATCGAAGGCAACACAGACATCGGCGGAACCCGTGCCTCACTGGCGATGCAGCTGGCGGAGACGCTGGGTGTACCGTTCGAAGACGTGAAGCCGACCGTCGTCGATACCGATTCCGTTGGTTACAACGACGTAACCGCCGGGAGCCGGGTCACGTTCGCTTCGGGAATGGCGGTTCATGAAGCCGGGAAGAACGTTATCAAGGAAATGACGGCTCGACTCGCGCCGACGTGGCAACTTCCGGTCGAGGACATTGAGTTCGCGGACGGTTCGTTCAAGTCGAAGGATGGCTCCAAGACGGGCACGTTCCGAGACATCGCCCAGGCGGTTGTTGGCCGAGGAGTCGGACTCACGGCGAGTGGATCGGTGAATGCCGGTTTCCTCCAGGGTGGTGGGTTCGCCCACGCAATCGTCGATGTCGAAGTGGACCCAGAGACGGGAAAGGTCACCATCCTTCGGTACACCGCTGTGCAGGATGCAGGCACGGCGATTCACCCCGCGTATGTCGAAGGGCAGATGCAGGGTGGCGCGGTGCAGGGCATCGGCTGGGCGCTAAACGAGGAGTACTACTACGACGACGAGGGGCGGATGGCGAACTCGAGCTATCTCGACTACCGCATTCCGACCACGCTCGATGTGCCGATGATCGACACGATCATCGTCGAGGTGCCGAATCCGTTGCATCCGTTTGGGGTGCGCGGGGTGGGCGAGCCGGGCATTGTGCCACCGCTCGCGGCCATTGCGAACGCCGTCGCGCATGCCACCGGTGTGCGGCAGACGCAACTTCCGATGAACCCGCGCCGAATCCTCGAAACGACCAGCGGGCAGTAGCGAACCGTGGCGACGGTTCACATCCCCGCGGTATTGCGGCAGTTGACCGGCGGCATTGCAGAAATGCAGGCCGCCGGTTCGACGCTGCGGGAGATCCTGGCCGATGTTGTCCGCCAGCAACCGGGGCTGGCAGGGCGGATTTCGGATATCAACGGGATCCTGCCGGAGATCATGATCGCGATTGGCGACACGGAAGCGAAGGTGGTAGACGTGCCCGTGCCGGAAGGGGCTGACGTGTGGGTGTTGCCGAGCCTGGCGGGCGGAGCGCGGGAATAATCGTTGGCGCACGAACATCGTGTACACTGGTTTCGTGAAGAACATCACCCTCAGCGCCGATGAGCGGTTAATTGAAGCGGCCCGGGAAAAGGCTCGCAACGAACAAACCACGTTGAACCAAAAGTTCCGGGAGTGGTTGATTGACTATGCGCGGAACGACGAGCAAGTTGCGGACGCGATGGAGCTCATTCACCATCTCCAACGGCACGTGAGCACCGGTGGACGACGGTTCACGCGCGACGAGATGAATGAGCGCTGACTTCCTCGATAGCAATGTCTTCCTCTACCTGTTCGATCCGGACGTGGGCAAACAGCGGGCAGCGGAAGTGCTCGTGCGCGACGCTCTCCATGGATCGGGCGTGATCAGTTTCCAGGTGGTCCAGGAGACCCTGAATACGCTGGCAAGGAAAGTGGCTAAGCCCCTTGATGGCCACGATCGGCAATCGTTGCTCAAGACGGTCCTCGTTCCGTTGTGGAAAGTGAATCCCAGCGAAGATCTCTACGCGCGCGCCATGGAGATCCAGCAGCGCTACCGCTATAGCTTCTATGATTCGTTGATCATCGCCGCAGCGTTGGCCGCTGGATGCAACCGACTCATGAGCGAGGACTTCCAGTCGGGCCAGAAAATCGAGACACTAACAATCGTCAACCCCTTCTCCGGATAAGATCCGGGATTCGAGGACGTGACATGGCCGGAAATTCAATTACCCACGACAGTCGTCGCCGCTTTCGGGCGGCGGACCTTGTCCAACTCACTTCGCGGGTGCTTGTGGCCTTTAGCGTGCCTGAAGGCGATGCGGCAGTTGCGGCCGAGGTGCTCATCGATGCGGACCTTTCGGGAATTGAGTCGCACGGGATCGCGCATCTGTCCTGGCATCCTGGGTATGCACCGGGGTTCCAACGCGGACTGATCAACCCGAAGCCGGAGGTGAAGATACTGCGGGACAGCCCGGTGGCAGCGACCTGGGACGCCGATGGTGGACTCGGGGTGCTGGTGGCGACGAAGGCGATGCACGCGTGCATTGCGAAGGCCGAGGCAACTGGTATCGGGACGATTGCGCTCACGAATGGGCGCCATTTCGGGGCGGCAGGCTACTACGCAAGGATTGCCGCCGAACGGGACATGATCGGGATGGCGATGTGCAACGTGCCTCCGCTGGCGGTCGCGAGTGGCAGCCTCGACCGAGCGTATGGCACGAACCCGATTGCGTTCGCCGCGCCGATTCTCGATGACCACCCGTTCTTGCTCGATATCGCGACAACTGCCGTGGCCGGGGGCAAGCTCGAAATCGCGCAGCGCCAGGGTAAGGGCATCCCACCCGGATGGGCGGTGGATGCGGACGGGGGAGACAGCGATGACCCGACGATCCTGCGCAAGGCGGGCGCGCTTCAGCCGCTCGGTTCCTACGTCGCGACGAGTTCACACAAGGGCTATGGTCTCGGGATCATGGTCGACATTCTTACCGGGGTGTTGCCGGGGATGGGGAGTGCCATCTTCGAAGGCGCGAAGATGCAAGGCCAGTGGTTCGCCGCGTGGCGGATCGATGCCTTCCGCGACCCGGGGGAGTTCAAGGCGGATATGAAACGGATGGTCGATCACCTTCGTGGCCTTCGTCCACGACCTGGTGTAGAGGCAGTGCTTGTGGCTGGCGATCCCGAGGCGAGCGCACGGGAAGAGCGCAGAAGTCTCGGGATCCCACTCGATTC
>JBATAT010000372.1:0-2278 GCA_049662005.1 Tepidiformaceae bacterium | reverse complement strand
GCATCCTGGAACAACTTGAGCTCTTGACCCTCGTCCCAGGGCCGCGGGAGTTGGTGTTCATAGAAAATTCCGAATTTCATTCGCTTTCCTCCTGATACCCGCGGAGTCTACCAGAAACACTTAGCCTGGCGTGAAGTGTCTGGTTCAGGACTTTTCAAGTGGGCCGCAAAGGGCAAGGAAAGGGGCACAGCGCATCCTGCGTTGCGCGGCTATCGTTCAGCCTTGAGAATGCGGGCGCGAGACGGGCGAGAACTGCAGGCCAGGAAATCATGGACGAGAAAATCAAACAGCAGCGCAGTGTGGAACTGGATGCGGCAATAACCGCGTTCTTCCAGTCGAGCGCGCTCCTCGACCAGATCCGGCTCCAAATCTGGGACCGGGAAAACCTGACCGTCACCCAGCTGCGGCTCCTCGGGCTGCTCCGCGAGCAGGAAGGCATCAGTAATGCGGAACTCGCGGACCGCCTCTACGTCACGCGGCCATCAGTCTCGGCGCTTCTCGAACGACTCGAACGGGGTGGATTCATCCGTCGAGAAGTCTCGCAGAATGACCGCCGCGGCATCAACATCTGGCTCGAGCCGCGCGGTCGCCAGGTTTCAGAATCGCTGAGAGAAGAGAGCCGGGAGTACCTCTGTGGGCTCTTTGAGAGCTTGAGCCCGGAGGACATCACCGCCTTCCGCGAATCCGTCGAAAAGTTCGTTGCTTCGGGTAGGGCGCGCCGGGCTAAGGACCTCGCAGCCGAGAGTGCGAACAGCGCTTCCTAGTCTTGTCGACTGAAGGCTTGCGGCTGACGGATGTCCTCACAACCGGTACGGCTGTCGCGAACTACCTGGGCGAGACGACCGTGCGGGCCGAACACCTTCAGACGGCGATCGGGCTGCTCTGCGAAAAGTTGACGATGGATGATCTCGGGCGGCCGCAATCCCCAACGCTCTCCCGGATGACGAAAGCAGGCTCTGCCGTGGCGCCGGAAGTGCGCGAACTCGCTCAACGCTGGTTCGCACGGCTTGGCGGCGACCCCCGCGCGGAATTCGATGCAGCGGGCCTGGCCGAGTTCGAAAGTGATCTGGCCGCAATAGTGAACGAAGCCCCGCCCTCGGAGCAATAGCCGCGGGTTCACGCGCATTGCTGGTAGCCATCCGCATAGGGATAGTCGCGCAATGGAAACGTTCGGCATGATCGCCGCCGCCCTCGCGGGAATTGCTTTCGGGTTCGTCCTGCCGGCCGTCCAGCACACCCTCTACTCCGAGGCTGAATATCGAGTCGCACCGGCGTCGGGCCGAACCCTGTGGCTGTTGCGCATCTTTGCGATGGCTGCGGCAGGCGCGGGCCTCGCATTCGCATTCCGCCCGGATTTCTACGAATTCGGACCAGCGCTGCTTACTGCCGTCTTCATCCTCGCCCTGGTGACGGTGAGCAGTACGGATTTCGAACGCCGGCGCATCCCGAACAAGATCAGCTACCCGGCATTCGTGGTCGCGCTCGCGCTCTGCTGGGCGTGGCCAGATCGGTCTGTCGCCGACATCCTCATGGGAGCAGGGGTCGGCACGGCGGCTGCCGTGCTGCTCGTGGGCCTTGGACTTTTCCTCGGTGGTGGTGGTATGGGCCTCGGTGTTGGCGACGGGAAATTGATGATGGTGATGGGGGCGATGATTGGCTGGCCGGGGATCGTCGCCGCCTTGTTCTACGGCATTCTCGGGGCAGGCATCGTTGCGCTGGTCCTGATGGTGAAACAAGGGCGAGGCGCGACCTTCAGCTACGGTCCCTACCTCGCCGGTGGCGCCGCGCTCCTGCTCCTGTTCCCGGCACTTCGCTGATCGAAGGAATCCCACGTTTCTCGTGTGGCGGTGCAACTGAGGTCCTCAGCTCATTGTTCCTGGCGCTGATCGCCAGAGACCGCGCGGCCGAGAGGGGTTTCGTGCGCGATGATGCGTGCCGGAACACCGACTGCTGTGCAGTTTGCGGGCACGTCCGTCAGTACCACCGCATTGGCGCCGATACGTGCGTTCTCACCGATCGTCAGATCTCCGAGGATCTTCGCTCCCGTGCCAATAAAGACGAACCTTCCGATTTTCGGGCCTTCAAACGAAACGTCCGGGCCCCCGGTGTTCAGGCCCAGGGTTACGTGCGGCGCGATCGAGCATAACGCCCCAATCGTCGTTGTGCCGTCGATCACAACATGTCCGTGGTTCATCAGTAAGCCCGGGCCGATCACCACCTGATCGCCAATCGAAACGCCGGCCAGCACCATCGTCAGGCGGCGGCAGAGGTTCGGCAG
>JBATAT010000371.1:0-6290 GCA_049662005.1 Tepidiformaceae bacterium | reverse complement strand
GCTGTGCCGACCTCGTTGCCGAACCGGGCGACTCGACATTCGCCCGATGAAAGGGTTGTCGTTCCGTGCTCTTTGTTGGACAGTTCCGCGTCGATCGTAGCCAGGACCTCGAGTTCTGGGCCGTCCTCTGGCAGGGCCACGATGTCCCCAGGGACCTCAAGCTCATTGCCGCCTACAACCTCCTCTCAGACCTGCGCATCATCGTCTTCGAAGCCGATTCAATCGCCTCGGTTCGGTGGCTGGATCGGCTCAACTTCGTTGGCCACTTCGAATGCCAGCCCGCGCTCGATCAAACGGACGGCTACCAGGCGGCCTTGAGTCGCGATACGGACCGACTCGAAGGGTTTCTTCGAAATCGCAAGGTCAGCGAGGCCATCATCGCGCGCGAAAGTAGCTTTCGGGCCCGCGCGATCGAGTCCCCAAACATCTGGACCGCACTCGCCCTCGGCCGGGAACAACGATCCTTACTCGAATCCGAGGCCGCTGCGATACCCGGCGACCAGGCCCCCGAACCGCAATAACCCCCTCGCCCAACCATCACGGTACGGTTGACTCCTCGCGACAGCGCCACCATCCTCGCAGGCATGGCCGAACCCAATAACGAATCGCTAGCTCCCTGCTCGGCCGGCAGCACGCCGCTCGAGTGGAACACTCCCATGTACGAACTGGCGGTAGGGCAACTCGATACCGCTGCCAGCCTGATGGGCCTGCAGGAGAACATCTGGCACCGGCTCCGTACATCCCAGCGCGCCCATATGGTTTCAATCCCGTTCCGGGAAGACAACTACGGCACCGTCAAGACCGTCTTCGGCTACCGCGTTCAACATCTCACCACGATGGGCCCGGGGTGCAGGCACATTCTTCACGCGATTCGATACTGAGACAGCCAGCCTGGCATGGGCGGTGGTTATGACAGTCGTCGTGCAAAAACGGGCGGCCGTCCGAACCTGATTGCCAGATCGCCACTGCATGCAATCGGAATTATCGAGGAGCCGGAAACCGACCAACCGCCGCGAACACGATCGATGGCGGTGAACGCCCATCATGAGGTTTTCGCGAATGTGCTCGCGACGACTAAGCCTCTTTGACGAGCTCGATATCGACGGCCAGCTTGACAGAGTCGCCGGCGACAACTCCGCCCATCTCAACGGGGGCGCTCCACGTGAGTCCGAAGTCACGGCGGTTGACTTTGCCTTCGACGCTGATGCCACTGCGCGTGGCGCCGAACGGGTCGGCCTGGGGTTTGCTCCATTCGCCCTTGAGGGTGACCTCTTTGGTGATGTCTTTGATAGTGAGGTTACCGACGAGTGTGACGTCTTCGTCGCCTTTCGGTTCCAGGCGAATGCTCGTAAAGACGATGTCGGGGTATTTCTCAACGTCGAAGAAGTCAGCGCTGCGAAGGTGCTTGTCTCGGGCGGGTTCGCCAGTATCGACGCTGGCGGCTTTGATGATCACTTCGGCCCGGGACTTACTCGGATCCTCTTCATCGATGCTGGCGTTGATGGTGTAATCACTGAATTTGCCGCGGGTTGTGGCGACGAGCATGTGGCGTACGCCGAAGTTGACTGAGCTGTGGGCGGGATCGACGTTCCAGGACATGGGGATGGCTGCCTCGCTTTGTAGTCACTGTAGCATGTTCGGGGAAGCACACCGAAAAGCGTTCGTACATGCCTGCGCCGGATCACGATCGAGCTTACGGCCATCGCTTCGATCATGGGAGGCACGACCGCTTCCTATCGGGCCAGCGGACGGCGCTGCTGAACGGAGTGCGAAGAGGTTCTCAGGCTAGCCCGGCGCCTTTTCGGAATGGAAGGTAGCGCGGCTCCCACATGTGCGCGCGGACGTAACTGGCGATCCCCGCCGGCTCGATGTTGAGCAGCCGTTCCTCGCGCACAACGCCCTCCGTCAACGCCTGCCGGACCACCGCTTCGGCCACCGCAGCGCTCACCGATCGCATCTGGCCCACCGGGGGGTAGATGCGGCCGCCCGTCGTGTCGGTCAACTCCGCCAGCGCATACGCTGCCGCCGAAACCATCCCGTCGGTCACCTCGCTCACCTTCGCGAGCACCGCCCCAAGCCCCAGCCCCGGGAAGATGAAGGCGTTGTTGCCCTGGCCCACCGGGTACGTGCGACCTTCGTAAACGACGTCCGCGAAGGGGCTGCCCGAGGCGACGACTGCCTTGCCGTGGCTCCACGCGATGATGTCGTCCGGGGTCGCTTCCGATTGGCTCGTCGGGTTCGAGAGCGGGAAGATCACTGGCCGCTCGGCGTTCGCGCACATCGCCTCCACCACCTCCTGGTCGAACACGCCCGGCTGGCCCGAAAGCCCCAGGAGGATGGTTGCCCTCGCGTTTCGGACCGTCTCCAACAACGTGGGAGCACCCCCCGCGATTTCCCACCCTTCGATCGCCGCGCGGTGCTGGACGTATGGCGCCTTGAAGTCCTCAAACGTCCGCCCTTCCACCAGCAACCCTCGTGAATCGAGCACGAACACCCGCTGCAGCGCCGCCTCCCGTTCGAGGCCAGACCGCACCAGGCCTTCGACAATCGCCGCCGCCACACCCGCTCCCCCGGCGCCCGCCCCGGAGATGACGACCACCTGGTCTTCGAAGCGCTGGCCGACCATGCGGCAGGCACTCAGCACCCCCGCCAGCGCCATCGCGCCCGTACCCTGGATGTCATCGTTGAACGACGGCACCCGCTTGCGGTAGCGCTCGAGCACCGCGAAGGCCGATTCCTTCGAAAAGTCCTCCCACTGCAGCACGATGTCCGGGTACTTGGCGGTTATCGCCTCAACGAAACGGTCTATGAATTGGAAATACTCGTCGCCTTTGAGCCTCGCGTGGCGGGCGCCAACATAGAGCGATTCATCGAGCAGCTCAGCCCGGTTCGTGCCCACATCAAGTTCGATCGGCAGCACCTTATCCGGCCCGAGGCCGCCCGCAGCCGTGTAGATCGAGAGCTTCCCGATAGCGATCGCCATGCCCCCGAAGCCCTGGTCCCCGATCCCCAGGATCGCCGAGGAGTCGGTCGCAACCGCGAGCCGGACATCGTTCAGCGGGACGTTCTCCACAGCCTGCTCGGCCTCGTCGATCGTGTCAGTCGAGATCGCCAGGCCCCGCGGCAGGCGGTAAATGTCGCTGAAAAGGCGGACCGCCTCGGCCACCGTTGGCGTGTAAATGATCGGCAGCATCTCCTCGAGATGTTCGAGAAGCACCGCGTAAAACAGGACTTCGTTGCGGTCCTGCAGGCTGCGCAGGTAGATGTGCTTGTCCAGCGGCGTCTGCTGCATGTTGAAGCGGCGGTGGATCCGCTCCTTCTGTTCCTCGAACGTCGCCACATGCGGTGGCACCAGGCCGTTGAGGCCGAGGAGGAGCCGCTCCTCACGCGTGAACGCGGCCCCCTTGTTCAGCAGCGGGATCCGCTGCAAGAGCATCCCGGTGACGAAAACCTCGAGGTATCGCGCCCCGCTGTCATCCCGCTTGACATCGTAATAGAAGCAGACCGGCTTCCCATCCATAGCATCGCCTTGTGAGGCAACCGATTCGAACACCCCGCCATGGGCGACCGCGTCGGCACCTGCCTTCGATGATACCGTCACGCAGCCACGAGGTCAGCCACTGCCCCGGGGAACGTCGCCTCTCCGAACGAAAGAACGCCACCCCGTCGAGGAACCGTTCGCCGAAACAACAACGATGCGGGGCCGAATCTCGGCCCCGCATTCCCGCTCCCCCCGCTAGGCCAGGTGCCGAGTTGGGCGTTATCGGCGCTGGCGCAGTTGTCCTTTCCCTGGCGGCATTATGGTTCGCCCTGCGAACGCGAAGTCCTGCGCCAAACCGAACGCTATCTGAATCTCAATTCCGCTGGCGCACGACCGTTGGGATCGTCGTCTGCACGGGTGCTCCCTGAAAGCAGGCATCTTGGTAGCTGTGCGTGGGGGCCGTCGCCTTGTGAAACTTGGGTTCCGTGAGCTGTCGAAGCTCGTTGCTGCGGCTGAAAAGCTCGGGCACTCCGGGAGTTTAGTTCCACCAGCGGCGCGTTGCGATAGACCACGCGGAATTCTGCCGCTGGCCAGCCAGCAATCGTCGCCCCCGCCCTATCCCGCCCGCCAGTCCCCCGACTTTCCACCGCTCTTTTCGAGCAGCCGCACCGACTCGATGACCATGCCCTTTTCGACCGCCTTGCACATGTCGTAAACGGTCAGCGCCGCCACCGAAGCTGCGGTCAACGCTTCCATCTCGACGCCAGTCTTCCCGGTCGTCTTCACCGTTGCGGTGATCCGAAGCCGGTCCGTCGCCGAGGGCACAATCTCCACGGTCGCGCCCGTGATCGGCAGTGGGTGGCAGAGCGGAATCAGGTCCGGCGTGCGCTTGGCCGCCATGATCCCGGCGATCCGCGCGACCGCGATCACATCGCCCTTCGGCATGCCGCCGGATTGGATGAGCGCGAGCGTCTCCGGCTTCATCCGCACGATTGCCTCAGCCGTCGCGACCCTGGCAGTCTCGGCCTTCGCCGAGACATCCACCATCCGCGCCGCGCCCGCGGCATCCAGGTGCGAAAGTCCGCCCGGGTGTTCTTCAGTTGCCATGGTGTCTCCGCCACATGAGCGTTTCGTATCCCCAGACGATCCCGTAAGCGATCGCGCCGATCAGCAGCCCGCCAGGCACCCCTGCCCACGGCGCCACCCACGTATCGCACACGATGATCCCAATTCCCGCAGCCGGCAAGAACGTGAGGAAGGCCGCGCGCCGGCGCTCGGTCTCGAATCGTTCGCGCAGCGGATTCCGGATCACCCGGAAAGTGTAACCACCGCCATCCCACGGGTCACAGCGATTGCGCTCGCGACTTCCGTTAACCATCCCTGTATCCCGCGCCCCCGTCTGCTATGGCGAAGCGCCGCTGCCCGGTACGATGCTCGGGTGTTGAGCGCCCTCGCAATCCTCCCCTTCCTCGCGATCCCCATCCGCATCGACCCAGTCATGGCCGATTTTGGGCCGTTCACCCTCACCTGGCACGGTCTCTTCACCGCTATCGGCATCATCGCTGGCGTCTCGCTCTCGGTCTGGCTCGTCAAGAAAGATGGCATCCCGCCTGAAGTTGGCCAGGAGATTGCCCTCGTCGGCGTGCCCAGCGCTATCGTCGGCGCTCGCCTCTTCTACGTCTTCGAACACTGGGATCGCTTCAGTGATCAGCCCCTTAAGATCGTCACCGGCATCACCGAAGGCGGCATCACCCTCTACGGTGGCTTGCTCGGCGGCGTTCTCGGCGGGCTCGTCTATGCGCTCTGGCATAAGTGGCCCATCGGCATCACCCTCGATGGCGCCGCACCCGGCATGATCCTCGGCCAGGCCATCGGCCGCATCGGCGACCTCATCAACGGCGAACACCTCTCCAATAAGACCGACCTGCCATGGGGCGTGAAGTACCTCAACGAAGGCAGCCCCCAGTACCAGTGGTGGCTCCGCCACCCCGACCCCAACAACCCGCTGAAACCGCTCGATACCTACGCCGTCCACCCTGTCGCCGGTGGCTACGAACTGCTCGGCGACCTCGCCATCCTCGCGATTCTCCTCTTCGTCTGCCGCCGCTTTATCCGCGTTCCCGGCTGGGTATTCTGCAGCTACGTCGGTATGTACGGGATTATGCGATTTGGCCTCAGCTATTTCCGCTTCGATGAGCAAACCATCGGGGGTGTGCCCGTCCCCCAGCTCACGAGCGCGCTCCTCATCGGCATCGCCGTTCTCGCTGCAGGCATCCTCTACCGCAAGCCCGGCCCGATCACGCCGGAGTACGCTGAACGCGTCTGGTCGAATATCGAACTCCCCGATGATGACGGCGACGAAGCGCCGAATTCACCTTCCCCAGCCTGACGTGCTCGAAGTCACGCTCTTTCGAAAACGCGGCTGTGGCCTCTGCGACCAGGCCGAAATCGCACTCGCCCGCGTTGCGAAACGCGTCCAATTCCGCCTGAACCCGGTCGACATCGATACCGACCCCGAGTTGCAGGCGCGCTACTTCCTCGAAGTGCCAGTCGTAGCCATCGGCGAACAGGAAATCGCTCGCGCTCCGATGAGCGAGTGGACGCTCGAAGATGCCATCGTCGACTACCTCGAAACCGCCCAACGCTGATCCGGGAACCGGCAACGCCAAAGGCGGCGGCGATTGGGCCTAACTACCGCTCGCTGCCAGAAGCGCGAGCAGTTCCTCCGCGATTCGTGGGAGATGCCGTCCCTTCCGGCGCACCCACCCCACTTGCCGGGTTAGCGCTGGCTCGAGTTCGAGCGCAACCA
>JBATAT010000370.1:0-2411 GCA_049662005.1 Tepidiformaceae bacterium | reverse complement strand
ATGACGCGCTCGGTGAGGACGGGGTTCTGCGCGAGTTCGACCTCGTTCATCCCGAGCCCGGCGACGCCGGCCAGTTCAAGGTTGGCGGGAAGATGCGAGACCCAGCTCGTCATGAGGTCGAGGACGAGTGAGCCCGGTGCTATGAGGTCACCGTAGAACTTCGAGACGCTGGCAATCGCCGCATCATCGATGTGGGTGACCAGCCGCGGTTCACGATAGAACAGGGCGTCGTCGGCTTCGTCCTGGCGCTGGAAGTGCTCAGGACGAAGGGGGGAGCGACCCTGGCTCAACCGGCGAGGACCGGGAGGACGCCGGGTTCGGTGATGACCGAATCGTAGAAGCGCGCGCGGGGATGCCCGGCATGGACGCCCTCGGGGCTGCGCACGGCATGGGACTTTTTGAACGCTTCGGACTGTGTCCAGGCGAGGAAATCTTCACGTGAGCGCCAGATGGTGTGGGAAACGTAGTCGCCGGCGTCATCACCCTTGAGGAGAGCGAAATGGATGAAGCCATCGAAACCCTTGAGGTAACTTTCGCGGGTGCGCCACTGCTCTTCGAACTCGGCGCCGCGGCCTTCGTTGATGGTGAACTGGTTCATTGCTACGAACATGGATAACTCCCTGGATAGCTCGCTAGTTGATCCCCCAGAGTTTCGCACAGTTGTACCACCCACCGGTACCACCAAAATGGCCCCTCACGGTGCGAAGCCAGAGGGCGGTGCGAAGATTCACAATTGGATCGAACCGGCGCGAGAAATCCTCACCGGCATTGATGAAGTGGTAGCTGCCGTTGAGTTGGGCGAGCCCGTAGCTGCCGCCGTGGGGGTCGCTCGTGTTGTGGGCCATGGTATCGAGCGAGCCAGTCTCGCAGAGGATGATCTTGCGCATGTCGGGCCACCAGCCGGGTTCGTTCGGCCAGCCGGCAGCGGCGGCGGCGGCATCGAGTTGTTCGAGGGTGAGGAAACGCTTGTCGGGGTCGGGTAGCCAGACCGGGCCAGAGTCATCGCCTGTGGCGAGGGTAAGGCTGAGGGCGGCAAGGGGTTTCGGCTGGCGCGTGGGGACTGCCGTCACCTTGATGCAGTTCCGGCTGCGCGCGAGGTCAAGCGGGAGGGCCTTGCTCTGAACATCCCAGGGCCGCTGGATTCCATCGTTCACGATTGTCCGAACGTGCGTGTTGTAGGCTTGTTCGGCTTCCTGGTATTCCGCAGTGAGGACGTTGACCTGCGCCTTGCGGACGTCTTCGTTGGGGGTGCCAACAGCCGCCTTCGCGGCAGATTCGGCGCCACAGACCTGGATGGCAGCGGCATTCAGCTGGTCGATCGCGGGGTGAGCGAAATCCCACGTACCGGGAGGCGCCGAAGAGGCCCTTGCGTGGGTAGGGAAGACATCCGCCGTTCCCGACGCGGAAAGGCCCAGCACGATGAGTGTGGTGAAGAAGGCGAGGCCGCCCAGGCAGACGAGAAGGCGGCGAAAGCTGGAACTTTCACGCACATCGAATTCCGGCAAGAGTCATCTCCGGGGCGCTGGGCTGACACTAACCTACGCGAGTCCAAAGCACGATTCCAGTTGCTGTTAGGTTTCGGACAGTGATTTATGTGCAGCAAGAGCGACCCGCTGGAGCGCTACCCAGCCTTCGTATGAGCCATCGGTGAGGATGGCGATCACGTACGCGCCTGACTGCGCTTCGACGAAGGCGACATCGTGCTGGGCGCCGGGCCAGGTGCCCGTTTTGTTGCCGATGCGGAGGCCCTCCTTCACCTCCTTCGAAAGCGCTCCCGGGATGCCGTTACGGATGGTTTGCCGCAGGAGCAAGTCTCGCATCTGGTCGCGCTCTTCGGGGCCGACACCTTCACCTACGTAGATCGCCTCCATCAGCCGGGCGAGGTCGTCGGCGGTGGTCCAGAGCTCGACGTGGTTGACCGACATGACGTCCAGGCCAAGCGTTCGGAGTGTTTCATCGACGGTGCTCCCGCCGAAGAGGTGGAGCAGGGCTACCGCCGAAGCGTTGTCCGAGACCGTGATCATGGCTTCGAGGAGATGTTCGATGGTGATGCTGCCATCGTCTTCGAACACCAGTTGGCCCGAGGTTCCGAGATCTTCGGCTCTATCTTCGTCGGAGAGGGTGAGGGTATCCGAATACTCGAGGTCTCCGCGGAAGTGGCGAAGCTCGGCTTCGTAGAGGATTGCGAGCTTGAAGGTGCTCGCCGCATAGAACTGGTAGTCCCCGTGGATGGATGCAGAACGGCCATCCGAAACGCGCCGAACGGAAACCGCGATGTGGTCGATTTCGTCGCCGGCGGCGTCTTCGAGCGCCTTTCGCAGGGCGGGGTCGCCCACGGCGGGGGCGAGGCCGGGTCGGGGCGGAGGCGCAGCCTGGACGGCGTCACCAACCCTGGGCACCAAGGTCGGGTT
>JBATAT010000369.1:0-4551 GCA_049662005.1 Tepidiformaceae bacterium | reverse complement strand
ACCCAGGACTTGCCCGGCATCGCCGCCCACTTCATCCGCGGAGACTACCAGCACGACGGCCACGAGCTTGATCCCGACTACCCCGAAACGCTTCTCTACACCAAGCGCCTGGATGGTACGTGGCGCTTGGTTGGCGTCATGTTCCTCGCCGAAGCCGTTAGCGACACCCCACCGTCGTACTTTGGCCCGCTGGACGTGTGGCACCGGCACGAGAACCTCTGTTTCATTTCCGGCGGACGGGTGATGACGGTGACTGAGGCAGCAAAATGCCCCGGTCTCTTCGTTGGCCGTACTGCCTACCAGATCCACGTCTGGACAGAGCCGGGTGGCACCGGCGTGTTCGCGCACGATTTCGCTCCCATTTCACCGGGAGCCTTTCCCGGCGCAACGGTCGCCGCTGCATTGGAGTTGCGTGCCCAGGCCCGGTAGCCAGGTCGATTTTGCGAGACGTTTACACAGTTCGGGTTCGTGCTTGACGTGCAGGCGCGAAGATAAATCGTGAAAGGAACAGAGATGGACTGCTCGCTCTCCCCCACCTTCTCCGGTCGTTGCGTCCCCCCGGCGCAGCAATCGGTCGCGGCAGCCATCTCCGTCTCCTCATCGCGCCCAATCACCCCGGCAACGGGGTAACTCCGTCCTGGTGGCGTCGGTCGAATCCTCCCCTCGCCCGACGCCGCACTTTCCTGGTTACTCGCTTCGGCACCTACCTCTCTCCGGTAGCCGAAGGCAAAGACAAAACCCACCGCTGGCCCGGTGGGTTTTCTCGTTTCCGGATCTCGCCCCGAACAGTCCGCGAATGAAGGGCGAACTCGCCGCAGCGGATGGGGTACGTACGTATGCATGGACGCCCCCCCGCCTACGACGTACGACCTACGACCTATAACCAACACCGGGCGATCAGTGGGTGATGACTGGTTGCATCGTCTTCGCGGCCGCGACCCACGCCTCCACAGCCTCCGCAAGCGGTGCGGCGACCCCATCGACTTCCACGAGCCTGATATGGAGGTTTGCCGGGTTCCGCTGCGCGAGTTCTTTCACCGTGTCGATCCCTGCGTTTTCGAGGAGGTCGGCAAGTGCAGCGCTCACGCCTGGCACGCGCATCAGGTCGGCCCGGTTTGCCCACTCAAGGAGCTGGCTCGCGTCGATACCCGTTTGGGTTGCCAGGGCCTTCCGCCCATCTGCCGAGGCGGCCACTTCGAGGAACTCATCGAGATAGACAATCCCGGCGTCGTTGAGCGTCGCCTGAGCGGTATCGTCTACGCCGGTGATGGCCTCCACGGGTGTCCGGCCGTCCGAAGCTTCGTTTTCGAATGCGGATGGAGCAGGTGTCGCCGCGAGCGGCCGTGGGGTCGTGGAGACCGGCGTGCTTACCGGCGCCGTTGCCGCGCCGGCTGCACCCGTTCGCGCGAGCGTAACCGCAGGCACGTGCCCGTTGCCGAAAAACTGCGAGACCTTCCCACCCTGTGCAAGGCTGGAAAGGTAGATGTGCCCGGCCGGAACCCGTTCCGTCACCGTCGCCCTGGCTGCGATCGCGAGTCCGCCGGCAGAGATTGCCACCTCGTCGCCGCTGGCGATGCCGAGCCGGGCGCCGTCCTCTTCGCTCACCTGGATCTTGTCGTAGCGATGGAGCTTCTCTGCCTCCGGATGCCGCAACGCAGCAGCATCGAGCGCGGTGTAGAGGTCGCGTGAAGTGATGACCTTCATCCCGTCATCGGCGCCGAGGGGCTCGACAGCTACCGCGGTCGCCTTCGATGAGATGGGAACGGCACGGCGAACGCCCTCGCCGATGATGAGATCCCAGGCGGGCAGGTAGGCGGCGTCGAGCTTTGTAATCTCCCCGAGGGCCGCGTCCGGCGTCTTCGGGAGTTCGATACCGAGTTCTGCTCCGAGTAACGCCAGCGCTGCGAACAGCGGCACCGCATCGCCCTCAGGCTTCACCGCGGGCGAAACCTTCTGGATGCGATGGTCGCCCTGGGTGTAAGTGCCGGTGCTGGTGTAGCCGCGGCCCTCGGCGATGACCACCGAAGCAGCCTTGGCCGATTGGCTGAGCACGTTGTCGATGGCGATGATCGTACCGATGTTAGCGAGCGCTTCCGAGGCCCCCGCGAGCCGCATCGTCGGGTCATCCCGAACGAGGAGCACCGCCGACAGGCCTTCCAGCGGATTCGCGGTGCCCTGCGTGGCTACGCCGATATCGAGCAGGCCGTGAACGTTCACTTCCGGTGGCAAGACGACGAGGTTGTTGCTCGCTTCCCCGCCGAAAAGCGCAATAGCGAGGTTCGCCGCGCCACCGGTCATCGCGCTTGCGAACGCCGGGCTCACCGGGTTCGGTGCGCAGACGACCAGGGTGTTGTCCTTCGGAGCATCCTTCAGGATGGACACCGCTGCCGCGATATCGTCGCTGGCGGCAGACTGTCCGTTCAGCGCGTCGGCGATGGCGGCTGCGGTCGCACCTTCCTGGCCGGCTTCCGTCCGAATCCACAACGCCGCAAAATCAACCAGCTCGCTCCGCAGCGGCCCAATGACGATGAGCTTCGCGCCATCACGAACCACTGCATCCTTGATCCGGACGCTGGCGATATTGTGGCTCTCCTCGAGGTCGTCGGCGACCGTGACGATAACCTTGCTGTGCTCGATGCGCGTCATGTCGGCGGCCATCCGCCAGGTCCCAAAGCGCGCTTCGAGCGCCGACTTCGTCGCCCGGATCACCGGCCCCAGTGAGCTGTCGGCTGAGGTGTTGAGCGCCCTGGCGATCTGCGTGGCCAGGTAGGCTTCTTCGTTCGTCACGGTTCCGCCAACCAGGACGCCGACCTTCCCACCGGCACTCTTGAGAGCCTTCGCCGCTTCGGCCGCTGCTTCCGCGAGCGTTGCCGGCGCCTGGATCCGGCCGCGCCGGACCAGGTGTTTGCCGAGCCGTTCGCGCGGCTTCAACGAATCGTAGTGATACCGGCCGCGCACACAGATCTGGTCGCCATTGACCGGGTTGCCGTCTGCCGGCCGGACAATAACCCCACGACCTTCGGCCGAACCCATCGCGATGCTGCAACCGATGGCGCAGGAATCGCAGGTCGTCGTCGTCCAGGTCTCGGGCTTCGCGACCCACTTATTCGGGTGCTCCATCAGCGTCGCCGTTGGGCAAACGTCGATGCACGCGCCCGAGAAGTCGCAGTTGCTTTCATCAATCGCGCCGCCCGCGCCGAACGAGATCATGGTGTCCCAACCGCGGCCGGAGAGCGTGATCGCCCCGGTGTGCCGCTTTTCATCGCAGGCACGAACGCAGCGGGTGCAGATGATGCACATCTGCGGGTCGAACTCCATGAACGGGTTCGCGCGGTCTGCCAGTGGCTGGGGCGTCTGGTACCACGAACGCTGTTCGCCAACCCACGGTTCGTAGCCCGACATACCGACCATTTCGCAGGTGGCCTGGAGTTCGCAGCGATAGTTCTTCGAACAGGTGAGGCAACGATGCGTCACCACGTCATCACGCAGGCAGACATCGCCCGGGTGACAATGCTCGCGACGGTGACAGTTCAGGCAGCGGTCGCTGTGGTTCGCCAGGATGATCGAAACCACCGACTTGCGGCCTTCCTGGATCTCTTCCGTATCCGTCCGCACCACCATGTTGTCCTGGACGACCGAGGTGCATGCCAGTTGGAGGCCGGGAGGGCCCTCAACGTCGACAAGACACGAGCGGCAACCTGCATACGGTTTGAGGCCGTCGATGTAACACAGGTTCGAAACGTAGAACCCGTTGTTCTTCAAAACTTCGACGAGTGGGGCGCCTGCGGGCGCTTCGATGACCTTGCCGTCAACGGTGAGTGTTGCCATGTCTACCTGCGCAAGCCGGGCACGCGATCAATCACGCTTCCGGCGGATGGTTCAAAGGAAATCTACCAGATTGTGATTTGGAACACGAACGGCATACGGTGCCTGCGTGCCCGGCGTCGATGCGGTCGAGGGCTTGAACTGGAATCTGTGAAGTAGACGATTCCTAAAGGCGATGGAAGTCGGCGTCGGCAGCGGGCGCCTTCATGCCGTTGGGGTACTCGTTCCCATTCCGCTCCAAGAAGCGCTGGGCAACTTCGGTGAGCGAGTACTTATCCCGGTACATCTCTTCGAACTGGTAGACAGCATCGTCGAGCGGCCCACCGGGCTGGATCGCCTCGTACGGGCAGGCCTCAGTGCACAACCCGCAGTACATGCAGATGCGGAAATCGATCTCGTAGCGGTCGATATTGCGGCGGCCTTCAGGGTCCTGGCTCGTCGCCACAAGGATGCAGCCATCGGGACAGGCCTGCGCGCAGGTCGAACATCCTGTGCAGCGCTCTTCGAACCACAGGAGGTTTGTGCGTGCGTATACCGGGACAGGCCGGATCTCGTCCGGGTACTGAACCGTCGCCACGGGCTTGAACATGCTCTTGAGTGTCAGGCTCATGCCCTTCGCGATGCCCTTGCCGTATGCCATGCCGACTCCCACCCGGTTCGCGCAGTTGGCGCACGACCGCAATGCCGAGTCTAGCAAGGGCCGTTTGTGATGACAAACACAAAACC
>JBATAT010000368.1:0-8912 GCA_049662005.1 Tepidiformaceae bacterium | reverse complement strand
GCGGCAATCGCTGCCGGCGCCGCTGCCGGCGACATCGCGACGAAGAGCACGTGCTGTTGCGCCCCGGCGTCCTCAGCAGTCCCCGATTTCCCGGCGAAGTCGTTGTAGCCGGCGAAGCTAAACGCTGCAGAAGCCGTCCCGTACGGTCCCGTCACCATCTTCAGCCCGCTCATGAGCAACCCCCACTGTTGGTCGTCGAGCGGAATCTCGCCCCGGGCGGTCGCTGGCTCGCCCGCCACGAGAACCGGGTTCCGAAGCTGCCTCGCCACGAAACTGGAATACGCGTTCGCGAGTTGCAGCGGTGTAATGAGCAGGTCGCCCTGGCCGATGCCCAGGTTCACCTCGTCGCCCGGATACCACGGTTCGCCAGTTTTCGCCCGCTTCTGGGCAGCGTCCGGCACCTGACCGGCCACCTCATTCACCCCAAGCGTGCCGGAAGGCGCCCCGAAGCCAAACATCCTTGCCGTCTTCGAAAGTGCGCCATCGGTTTCGTTGTAGAGGGTCAGCGCGATCTGGTAAAAGACGGGGTTGCACGACCGCATCAGGCCCTCGGCGATCGTCAACATTCCCTGGGCGCCCTCCCAGTTTCGCCGTGGCGGGTCGACCCCGTACCAGATGGAGCCGCACTCGAGGCGGTCGGTCGTCTTGTAGTTCCCGTAGAGTAGCCCGGCAGCGCCGGTAATCAGCTTGAAGGTGGAACCGGCCGAATACCGCCCGATTGTCGCCCGGTTCGTCAGTGGGCCGTTCGGCGCTGCCGTTATCGCCGCGAGAGCGGCAGCATCGCCGCGTTCGAATGCGTCGGGGTCGAACGAAGGCGAACTATTCAGCGCAAGGATTTCGTTGGTCCGCGGGTCGATGACGACCGCTGCGCCGGTGCGCGCGCCAAGGCGGGTGGCGGCGGTTCGCAAGGTCTCCGAGTCCAGCGTTGTTTGAACGTCGGCGCCCTGGACAAATGGCCTGCTCTGAACCGTGCGCACCAGGGTGCTCGCCGAATCGACGATCTGGAGTTCAGCCCCGATCGATCCCGCCAGCCGGTCGTCGAGCGTATCTTCCAGTCCCGTAGCGCCTGTTCGGTCGCCGGGTCGGTAGCCTTCGCCCCGGCGTTCAGCGAGCTGCTCGGCCGTCAGTTCTACGGTGTACCCCACGACGTGCGCGGCCGCGGTCCCGAGCGGATGCACCCGCTGCGATTCGAAGTACAGGATGACGCCGGGGATGGCGCGGAGCCCGTCGGTCGATCGCTCCTTGCCCGGAGGCACCTGTCCCACCTTCACGCGCTGATTCTGGCCCGCCCCGCTGTTCAGGGCGCCGTCGACCTGGGTTTCGCTGAACCCGAATTCGACCAACGCTGTCCGCAAAGCCGCCCGGTCGCCGACGAGGCTGCGGTTCAGGCCGATGAATCGCAGGTCCACCGTCTCGGCCAGTACCTCCCCGTTCCGGTCGAGGATCCGTCCGCGCGCTGGCCGCTCGATGACGCTTCGGAACTCGTGGCCACCGACCATCTCCGGATGCACCGCTGCGGGTGTCCAATCGATAACCCAGCCGAGCGCGGTTTCGGAGAGGTTAAGCGTTGTGGTGTATTCGAAATCGCCGAAATAGGCTGTAGCCATGCGTACCGCCAGAGTCGCGACGCCCGGCGAAGCCGATTGCACCGTCGCCGTCAGCGAAACCTCAGTGAGCTCCGTTGCGAATCGTGTGTAGTACTCATCGAATGCTTCCAGGGGATACGTTTGCTGCGCCGCTGCCGAGAGGAGCAGATACATGGCCTCAGGGTCATCGAGCACCCACGCCTTCGCGAAGTCCGATGCTGTCGCCCCGGGTGATCCCGGATCAGCCGGCGCTCGCGTCGATCCTGCTGCCGGCGTCTCTCCACCATCGGAACGCAGGCAATTCGCGCCCACGAAACCACCGCCCGCAACGAGCCCTATGAACACAGCGAACAGGAAGACCGAGCGAACGCCCATGCACCACCGCTTCGACAACCCCGCGCTCGCGATTGTAGCAGTGCTGGCCGTTCTTGCAGCCTTCCTTTCCGTTGCCTGCGGTAACGAATCGGCCAAGCCCCCTCCCGGGGTGAGCCCCACGGTCGAAAACCGGCCCGGGCCGGAAGTGGTTCGGCCCGCCGAAACCGGCGATCCGCGCACCCTTCGCCTCGGGGTTAGTTCCATCCCCCCGGAGCGGACGAGCGATTCCTACATCCAGGCGTTCGCCACCGCCCAGCAGTACGCCGATGTCATCCTCATCCAGCGCACCCCGCCGTGGGAGGACTTCATGCCCGGCGGCACCGTCACGAAGCTCACCGCCGATAGCACGCGTCTCGAAACCGCGCTCCTCAAGCAATACGACCGCCTCCAGCTTTTCTATGCGATCGACCCCACCGACGGCGTGGTCCAGCGCAGCCGCGCTGCCAATCTGCCGCCTTCCATCGATCCCGCGGACGGTTTCCTCGATGAGCGGGTGCAAGAATCGTTCATCGCCTACGCCGCCTATGTCGCGAAGAACTACCATCCCGATTACCTCGCCCTCGGTGTCGAGGTGAACATGACCTTCGAACGCGCCCCAGAGCAGTTCGAGGCCTACCTCTCGATGTACAACGAGGCCTACGACGTCGTGAAAGGCAATAGCCCCGATACGAAGGTCTTCCCCACATTCCAGCTCGAAGACCTCGAAGGCACGTTCGGAATCGTTCACCCGCCCCGCTGGGACCTCCTCCAACGGTTCGCCGGACGGATGGACCTGCTCGCCATCAGCACCTACCCCTTCCTTGGCGAAGCGAAGAGCGCGGCCGACATCCGGCCCGATTACTATTCGCAGCTCGCCTCGCACTGGGACGGCGAAATCATCATCTCCGAAACAGGCTATGCCTCGGCCCCGGTCGAGGGCCGGGTCAACGTCGGTACTGAATCCGATCAACAGGCCTACCTCGAACGCCTCCTCACCGAGGCCAACGACCTCGGCTTTGGCATGGTCGTCTGGTTCGCCGCCCTCGATCCGGCCTACGCGAGTTCCGGCGCCACCTCCGTATTCAAGGACATCGGCCTGCGTAAGAGCGATGGTTCGAACAAGCTCGCATGGGCGACCTGGGAAGAGTGGGCTCGCCGTCCGCTCGCCGGACCGTGACCTTCGACAACGAGCGGCTCCTCAAGCTCGCCACCTTCTTCGGCTCGGCCGCCCTCATCCTTACGCTGTTCGTCGCGTGGCACGGCTCGCCCTTGCCCGGTGATCTCGGGGCCATCCGGGCGGTGCAGGATTGGACGTTCGCGAGGCGATTCGAAGGCGTGGTCAACGCACTGGGCCGGTTCGAAATGCAGCTTCTCGTTGCGCTCGTGTGCCTCGCGCTCGTTGCCTTCGGGCCACGCCTCAACGTGCACGCCGGAAGCAGCGCCGAACGAACGGTGGCCGCGTGGTCGCTCATCGCTGCGCTGGGCTTGCGGTTTATTGCAAGTCCGCTCAAGTCGATGGCCCAGGGTGAGCGCCCATCTTCGGCCTACGACCTGCGGATAACGCAGCACTTCCCGGGCTACGGCTTTCCAAGCGGCCACGTCCTCGGTGATGTTGTGATTTTCGGAACCCTGGCGGTTGTCGCGCCCGCCATTGTTGGCCGCACGGCCGGGGCCGCGGCACGCGTCTTTTGCCTCGCCGCGATCATCTTCGCCGGCCCAACAAGGATGACCGTCGGTGCACATTGGCCGAGCGATGTCGCCGGCGGATACCTCTGGGGAGCATGCGCCCTCTGTGTTGCAATCTTCCTCGGCCGCCGCCTGTCCGGGTCGCGCTGATCGCCATACTTGGCGTGCGACCCGCGCTCCCGTACCGTACGCACGTGGGTAAAGCGTTTAAGGTCGGCCAGGTCTTCGGAATTTCGATCGAGATTCATCCATCCTGGCTGATCATCCTCGGCTTCGTCGCCTGGTCGCTCAGCGCCAGCATCTTCCCCGATCAGTACGAACACTGGAGTACCGTCGCCTACTGGGCGGCCGGCATCATCGCCGCGTTACTCCTCTTCGTCACCGTTCTCATCCACGAGCTTGCCCACGCCCTGGTCGCCAAACGCCGCGGGCTCGACGTGCCACGGATCACGCTGTTCATTTTCGGCGGTGTCTCGCACATGCAGCGCCAACCGAAATCCGCCGGTGAAGAGTTCCAGATTGCTGCCGCCGGCCCCGCGACCAGCCTCGTCATTGCCATCGTCATGGGGATTGCCGCGTTCCTGCTCGGGGATCTGAATGAAAAGCTCGAGGCGATCCTCTGGTACCTCGCGCTGGTCAACGTGCTGCTCGCCGCGTTCAACATCCTCCCCGGTTTCCCGCTCGATGGTGGCCGTGTGCTCCGCTCGATTGCCTGGAAGCGCACGGGCAGCTTCCGCAAAGCCACCCGGATCGCCTCGTCCGTCGGCGAATTCTTCGGCTACGGGTTGATCATCATCGGGTTCTTCCTCCTCCTCAACGGGGCTGTCCTCGATGGCGTCTGGATCGCCTTCATCGGCTGGTTCCTCCTGGGGGCCGCCCGAAACGAAGCCGCGGCACTTCAACTCGAGGGCGTTCTCAGCCGCCTCAACGCCCGCCAGGTCATGCGCGAGGACTTCCCCAGCGTGACTCCCGGCGCATCCCTGATGTCGGTTGTCGATGATGTCATGGTCGGCCACGGCGAGCGTGCCGTGATCGTTGCCCTGGGAGATTCGGTGCACGGCATTCTCACCGTGAACGACATTCGCCGCGTTCCACGTGAGGAGTGGGCGAACACACCGGCTCAGCGCGCGATGACCCCGCGCGACCAGGTCGTTACGGTCGATGCGAATCGTTCCGCCGTCGAAGTCCTGACGTTGCTGGGCGAACGCGGCCTCAACCAGGTGCCGGTCCTCGATGAGGGCCGGATGATTGGCCTTATCACTCGTCGCGAAATCCTCGAGCGCTTACAGCTCGCCGAGACTCTCCGCCCGGATTCGGTCGCCCCCGTCCCGGAATCTGCGGACTGAGAGCGCGAGTCCCGTTTCGTTCCTGTAGTATCGGGCGAGCCGCTAACCGCTTGCGGACGGCGAGCATCGAGGGAGCCACGTCCACACCATGAAGATCATCGACGGAATCTACCAGCTTCTCACGCCATTCCCCCAGTTCACCTTCGAAGATGCGAAGATGCTTCGCCGCCAGCTCGAAGAACATCCGCGAGTCACCAAAGGCCTCCCTTACGTGCTCCCTTACCTCTTGAAGGATGGCGGCGACACGGTCTTACTCGATTGCGGTTGGAACACCGATAGCGCCTATGCCGCCCTCGAAGAAGGGATGAAGGAACACGGCACCCACCCGAGCGACATCAGCAAGCTGGTCATCACCCACGTCCACCCCGACCACTACGGCATGGCCGGGCGCCTCAAGCAGCTTTCCAGCTGCGAACTCGTCATCCACGAAAAGGATGCGGAGGTCATCAAGACCCGCTACTTCGCCCCCAAAGACCTTGTCGATGACATGGCCGACTTCATGGAAAGCAACGGCGTGCCCCAGTTGGATAGCCCCTCGATGTCGCGCGGCTCCATGGGCATGATCGGCATGGTCGCTGCCGTTCCCCCGGATACCCAGGTCAAAGGTGGCGAGACCATCAAGGTCGGTGATTTCGACTTCGAGGTCATCTGGACCCCCGGCCACTCCCCGGGCCACATCTGCCTGTACGAGCCGAACCGCAAGATCCTCCTCACCGGTGACCATATCCTCCCCACGATCACGCCGAACGTCTCGATCCACGCCCAGACCCACGGCAGCCCCCTCGGCGACTACATGCGCTCGCTGCGACTCCTCATCGACCTCGATGTCGATATCGTCCTGCCCGCGCATGAGTTCGAGATCAAGGACCTGAAGAAGCGCATCTACGAAATCGAGGCCCACCACGATGTTCGCCTCGACGAAATGGTCGCCTGTGTCGACAGTGGTGGTTCGACCGCCTGGGAAGTCGCAGGCCGCGTGAAGTGGGCTACCGGCACGCTCGCCGATTTCGAACCGCACATGCAACGCGCCGCGGTCGGCGAAACCCTCGCCCACCTCGAATACCTCTTCGAACAGGGCCGCCTCGGCAAAGTAATGCGCGGCAAACACCTCTACTGGCTCCAGGTCTAGGGCCCCCTGCGTTCAACAGGAGTCGCGCGGCTTAGGTCCGGGAGGGCCACCCAATGTAGAAGTGCACGGTGCCCAGTGCCGAGTGCCCGGTTACAGCTGTCACAGAATCCCGGGAACCCGCCCTCAGGAGTCGCGGGGCTCAGCCCCCGCTTGGGCCCGGGAGGGCCACCCCAATGTAGAAGTGCACGGTACCCAGTACGCGGTGCCCGGGCATCCGCTACAACTCGGCACTCGGCACTCGGCACTCGGCCTTTACCCCGCCGTCAGCGCGAACTCCAACGCATCCGCCAACGCCAGCCAGCTGGCCTCGATGATGTCCGTCGATGAGCCGACCGTCGTCCAGTATGACGAGCCGTTCGTGCTCTCGATGAGCACGCGAGTCTTCGCCCCGGTCGCCGCCTGGCTATCGAGGATGCGCACCTTGTAGTCGACCAGTTTCACGTTCTCGAGCTGCGGATACACCTGCACGAGGGCCTTACGAACGGCCCCATCGAGCGCGTTGACCGGACCATTGCCTTCGTGAGCGGTGTGCTGCAACTGGCCATCGATGACGATTTTCACCATCGCTTCGGCCAGCATCTCGTTGACGGTTTCACCCAGCATGCTCCGCCGCCGCCGTTCGACGATGACGAAGTCCTCGAGTTCCCACGGTGCCCGGTAGCCCGGCAGCGAACGGCGTACGAGCAGAGCGAAGCTCGCTTCTGCGCCTTCGTACTGGAATCCCTGGCTCTCTTTCTCCTTGACTACTTCCAACAGCGCACGAATTTCATCCTGCGAAAGCGGATAGTCGATCTCCAGCTCCTGGAGCTTCATCAGGAGGTTGCGCTGCCCCGAAAGTTCGCTCACCAGCACGCGTGACGTGTTGCCGACGATCAGCGGGTCGATGTGCTGGTAGGCCTTCTCGTCCTTCATGATGCCTGCGACGTGGTAGCCCGCCTTGTGGGCGAAGGCTGACGCGCCAACATACGGAGCACCCGCGTTCGGCACCATATTCGCCAGCTCCGAAACGTAGTTCGAGACCTCTGTGAGGCGTGCGAGTTGTTCATCCTCGATTACGTCGAGGCCCATCTTGATCTTGAGGTTAGCGACCATCGTGAGGATGTCGGTGTTCCCACAGCGTTCGCCATAGCCGTTCACACACCCCTGGACTTGCCAGACACCTGCCTCGACCGCTGCCATCGAGTTGGCGACAGCGAGGCCGGCATCGTTGTGGCAATGGATCCCCAGGCGCACATCGGGCACGCGTTCCTGTGCTTTGCCGATAGCGGCGAGCATCGCTCGCGTCGTCATTCCCCCGTTCGTGTCGCAAAGCACGAGCGCATCCGCTCCAGCGCGTGCTGCGGTGGCGATGCACTGGAGCGTGTAGTCGGGGTCGAGCATGAAGCCGTCGAAGAAGTGCTCGGCATCGAAGAACACCGTCTTGCCCAGCTTTTTGAAGTAGCCCACGGTGTCCGCAATCATCGCCAGGTTCTCTTCGGCACTCGTTTCGAGAATCTCGCGCACCTGGTAGATGCTCGACTTCCCCACGAGCGTGACGCCTGGCGTCTCCGCAGCTACCAGGCTCTGGATGTTGGCATCCGTTTCGCAGGTGCTGCCGGGCTTACGAGTTCCGCCGAAGGCTGCCACCCTCGCGTTCTTCAGTTCCACCGTGCGCAGGCGCCGGAAATACTCGGCGTCCTTTGGGTTCGAACCAGGGAAGCCGCCTTCGATCCATTCGAGGCCCAGTTCGTCGAGCTTCCGTGTAATTCGAATCTTGTCTTCGACGGAGAGTGAAATGCCCTCCATTTGAGAGCCGTCCCGGAGGGTGGTGTCATAGAGTTGGACGCGGTCAGTCGGCATAACGCAGTTTCCTTCACGAGGGTATCGGGCGGGCGTAACGAGGAAGGGGCGAGCAGCGGACGCTAAATGGCAGCCCCGCGTGATGGACGCGGGGTTGTTCTCACCGGCAGCACGAATTTCGTGTGCATTGCAGGAATTGTAGCAGGTGTCACGCGTCCACATCCTCATCGAAAGGAAGCAGAGTGAACGTCCCTCCCTGGAGGGGCCGTATCAAGCGGAAGTGACGCTGATCGAACGTGAGGAGGCGAGTCGTCCGGTAACGAGCTGCGAGGACCACGAGCGAGAGGTCTGCGATCCCGGGACTCAGGTCGCGGTAGCGGCGGTGCAACTGTTGGATTTCCGCAAGGTCTGTCGTCGATATCGATGGCACGTCGAAGCGAGCCGCTGCAAGGTCCTCAATGAAACCCCTGTTCGCGTGCCGGTCGGCTATTCGCTGGATCAGGTAGTCGATCTCGGCAGCAACAAAGGGTGAGAGGATTGGGACTGCTCGGTCGTTGACTAAGATCGTAGCGGCCGCCGCACCTTGCGGAGTTCGCGCCTCGACCTGAGCGACAAGCGGCGCGGCGTCGACGATTAACCTCAACGGAAGAACTTCGCCGCTTCCCGCATCTGCTCTTCGTACTCTTCGACGAGACCGTCGCCAGCGGTCTTTTCCACCCAGTCGCTGACGTCCTGGGGGTCGTCGAAATGCGGGAGTCGCGCGCCGCCATCATCGGCCATGTTGAAGATAGCGAAGTTCTTGTCGGGCATACTCGCGTCGTACGCGAGCAACGCCTCCCGCAACACCCACGCCTGCGATTCGCCCTTCTGCTCGGCAAGCCGTGTGAGGCGTTCGCGATCTTCTTCGCTCAGGTAAACGCTTGTCTTCTTCATTTCCATGTCGAACACCTCCTTCCGGCCAACGTAGGGTATCACGTAGGGCACATACCCCGTAATAGGGCGAATCTCCCGTTACCGGCGGAAGGCGGTGCC